>JAJZLA010000003.1 GCA_021803845.1 bacterium
GAAAATTCGAATTAGCCGACGGGGGGACCCTTTTTTTAGACGAAATAGGCGATATGAGCCTTAGAATGCAGTCTAAAATATTGAGGGTTTTGCAGGAAGGCAAATTTCAAAGGGTAGGCGGAGATAACGAAATTGAGTCCGATGTCAGGGTTATCGCCGCTACCAATAAAGACCTCGAAGAGGAAATTAAATCCGGCAGATTCAGAAACGATCTTTTTTTCAGGCTTAACGTTATTCCGCTTTATATACCGCCGTTACGGGCAAGAAAAAGTGACATACCGCTTTTAGTAAATTATTTTGTTAAAATTTTTAGCGGCAATACCGGCAGATTAGAGATAGACCGTTCCGCATTGGATCTACTGCAGAGTTATAGCTGGCCGGGAAACGTCCGAGAACTTAAAAATATCATAGAAAGGTTTTCCATATTAAATTTATATAATAAAATATCCGCCGAAGACGTCGCCGCAGAATTAAAAATTAAGTATCAGGTGATTGCGGAGAATAACGGCAAGATTATTGCGGAACCGGAAAGAGTCATTGCGGGCGAAGGTGAAGCCGAACTTGCAAATGCCGTCCGTAAAAGCGTCATTGATAACGAAGCGAAGCAATCCCCTCTCGACTATCCATCCGAAGAAAGTATATTGCGCAGTCAAAACTCGTATGATATCGAAAACATAATGTCTGCCGATTTATTTCATCAGGCAAAAGAAAATTTTGAGAAAGCATACCTGGTTCGCAAACTAAAGGAAAATGAGAACAACATTACTAAAACCGCCCAAATTATCGGCATGAGCCGCCGCAATTTACAAAAAAAAATATCTGCGCTTAAAATAATTTTTTAACAAAAAAATTCTTGACAAAATTTTTTAAAAAAAATATAGTTATTATAAATTTAAATTATGATATAAAATAAGTATTCAGCTATAATTAATTTAATCAAATCTTTGAAATTCTTTAGGAGGATTTATGGATGTCGCACGAGGGGAGCCCTTTTTTAAATTCGGCATCTTAATTAAATCCTTTGAAGCTTTTCAGCACATTAAAGCAATAATTCTTCTTCTGTCAACTTTTATAATTTCTTTTGCTATATTGATAGGCTCTATTGCTATATCTGCCGATATGACGTATAGAGGGCATTCCTCTATCGGAATATTTATTTCTATTACAGGTATAATATTATATATTATCATTTACCTGATAGGTTATACGGCTACGGGAAAAATATTAATGGAGTATGCAAGAAACAAGGCGTCTATTCCGGTAACGGATGCGATAATATTCGGCATATTTTCCTTTTACCGCATTTTAGTTTCAGAAATAATATTGGCAATAATTCCTTTCATAGTCGTTGTAATTTCTCTTATTTATTTTTTCATAGCAAAAATACCCGGGTTAGGCAAACTTTTAGCTTTTATAGGAATACCCGGATTCACCATAATTTTTGCCGTAATGTTTTTTGCCGTTCTTTTAATCAATTTTATGATTAACCCTTTAGTATTCGACGGCAATAATTTAAAAGAGATAATCGTAAAAGCATATAAAATTTACAAGAAACATTTCACTCTTATTTTTGGCTACTTCATATTTTTAATGCAGGTATTTGTCGTCTTGGCTTTAATCTTTACGCTATTGGCTGTCGGTTCTTTCGCTCTTACTTCTTCGATGCTGTTTATTACAAAACCTACTTATTTGTTTGGCGGCTACGGCTACGGCTACGGCGGTTCTATGCTTGGAATATTAAGCGGCGGCGGCATTATGTCTTCGTTTGCAATGTTCGGCGGGTTTGTCGGATTCGGCGTAGGTATTATATATATGCTTTTAATAGTTCTTCTTGCAGTATATTTAATGTTAGGACAGGACTATATATATTTGGACGTAACGTCCGGTATGAATTTCGATGACGCCTACGCGCAGTTTAACGACGTTACTTCTAAATTAAAATCCAACATAGACAAATATAAAGAAAAAGCGGCAAGCATGAGCCGAAAGGGCAATGTGCCGGCATCTCAAACAACTTCAGGCGGGGGTTTTGCAAATACTAATCCGGAGCAGCAGCCCTCGCAGGAACAACAAACAGTTCAATCTGCTCAGCAGTCAGGTAACGTTAATTCAGACGTTAAAACCGAAACGGGAGTAAAATTTTGCATCAACTGTGGAGCCAAAAATCCACCGGATGCTTTGTTCTGCGAAAATTGCGGAAGCAAACTTAGTTAAATTGCTTACTTTGTTTATAGGCTGGATGAAGCAATATATAAAACAAATAAGTTCGATTTTTGCATCATTTTAAAACAAAGAGGAAATGAAAATGTTTTTTTGTAAAAATTGCGGCACGAAAATAGAAAACGATAACGCAAATTTCTGTCCTAAATGCGGACAGAAATTTGAATCTAAGCAAGCGCCGGAACAGGCTCCAACGCCTACCCCTAACGTTTTAAAAAACGCCAATGCTTCACCGTCGTCTGCTCAAGCTCCCGCAAGTAACGCTAATTTAACTAAAAATGATGCAGGCGTAGTCGGCATAACCGAAAGTTCGATTAAAAACGGCGCAAAAGAAGACAGCAGTTTCAAAAATACAAGCGGCAATAATTCATCCGCAACACCAAAAGCACCTAAAATGCCTCATCGAGACGGCGGTAAAAAAGGAAAAGGATTATTAATCGCCGTTATCGTTTTATTTATATTGTTAATAGGTGCAGTCGGTACATTTTTTTATCTGGTTAAGGCCGGTAAACTTAAAAAAATAGAAAAAAAAATATACAAAGTTCTTCATATTAAAACCAAAAATAAATCCAAAAGCAATAACAATCAACACAAACATCACGGCAAATCTTCAAAGAAAAATAAGAAGAATTCCAAAAATGAATCTGTTCCTTCTTACTCTTCGGCTTATAAGACTTCGGCTGTCTCTGTCCCAACCTATGTTTACGTAAATAATAATTCAAACCGCTACAATAAAGCAGGAGGATTTCCCGTCTTTAAAACTTATTTAAGTTCAGCCGGTGCTGAAATAACTAACATTGCGCCCCTCGGCGGTTCGGCAGGAAACGCACCGGCTGTTATAATTTCTAATGTTATAGCGGAAAACGTTAATGCTTCTCCAGGAAGCACAATATATATTCATTCTAAATTTTATGCCGCGACGCCGTCAAGCCTTTCTTCTCAGAGCGTAAAATTGACATACGAAGTTTACGGAAACGGTCTTACCGCATATAATAATTCATACGTCAACGTCGATAAACCGGGAATTTATTCGGTTAATCTTGCCGTAAAAATTCCGTCTAATTTTCCGGTAGGAACATATACTTATGTTTTGACGGTAACTTCTACTGCGACGATAGAAGAATCTCCTGCGGCTTATATTAGGGTGCAGTAATAATTTATATTTAAAATCAAGAGGGTAATGTTATGAATTCATTACAAAATCTGGCTCCACTTGCGGGAATAATAATAGGTTTTATTATTTTAATAGCTATTGCAAGAGGTAAAAAGACAAATTCAACGTCATTGGTATTAACTAAATTTTATGTAAACGAAGATGATTCTAATAGAATATTTGTTTCAATATCCGGCAGAGGTGAAGGAATAATTGCTTGGTTATTAACCGTATTAAAAATATACGGCGAAACCAAATTCGAATTGAATGACGACTGCATATCTATGAATTATTTGAGCATGCAGGGCAATGTTAATCATGTAATTCCGCTTACATGCGTTTCAAGCAGTTATTGCGGATATTCGCAATCGATTATAGCCCTTATTCTAGGAATATTTTTTTCGATAATAGGGTTTTTTATGTTAATAATTAACTCAATTAGAATCGAAGGGTTATTTTCATTATTTTTTGGAATTATTTTATTAATAGCCTTTTTCTTCTCTAAAAGATTATTTATAACCGTTGAAACAAGAGGGGGACTAACGCCCGGTATAAAATTTAAACGCAGTATAATAGGGAATGTGCCTGTGGATTTTAATAAAGCAAAAAGCGTTGTCGAAATTATAAAAAATAAAACAATTCAAAAGACCGCGTTTCCTATTATCGACTGTAGCGGCAATGAAGGAATGAGCCGTATTCAATCATATAATAATGCAAGTAACGGGATTTGTTCTAACTGCGGCTTTAAGAATGTTTCCGAAGCAAAATTTTGCGAAAAATGCGGAAATAAATTAATTTGATTTTTTAAAAATAGATTTGCCGCTGTAAACTTTTAGCGGCAAATCTATTTATTTTTAATATGTGTGCTTTTTAAACCTATTTAATAGCTATTCTGAAGTAATTTTAAAACGCCGTTTTCGTCAATGTTTTCAGGATTATTTGCTATAGCAAACCCCATGGTATTAAAAGCTTCTTTTGCAATTTTTTGAAGTTTGTCTTTTTCGACGCCGAGATCTTTAAGTTTTACGTTAAGATTTAAAGCGGTAAGTATATCTTTTGTCTTTTCTATCAAAGACATTGCATATTCATCGTCGCTTTTACCGGCTCTTTTAATTCCGAAATGATGCGCAATAAGCATATAGTCTCTTTTGCACGCGTTCAGATTATATTTCATTGATTCCAAAGCCAGAACGGCAAGCCCTGCTCCGTGTGCTATGTTAGGATAATTTCCGGATATCGGATGCTCCATTGCATGCATTATTCCTACGCCTGAAATATCTATAGCAAGCCCCGCAAGAGCCGAAGCAAGCGCCATATTGCCTCTTGCCTGCATATTATCGGGCTCGCTGTATGCTTTAATCAAATTATCTTTCAAAAGATAAAACGCCTGCATGCAGTATGCCGCGGAAAATTCATTTTTTGCTTTTCCGGTAAACGCTTCAAAAATGTGGACAAAAACGTCGAAACCGGTTGAAGCTGTAACATAAGGAGGCATTGACGATGTAATTTCCGGATCTATTATAGCCTCTTTCGGATACATACATTCATAGCCGAAGCCTGGTTTTTCGCCGGTAGCAGGATTAGTCATAACCGAATATCTGTTTACCTCGCTTCCGGTTCCGGAAGTTGAAACCACCGTTATGACGGGAATCGCTTCATTTGCAAGCGTTTTTAAGTATTCCCATACCGGAATATCTCCTTTTGCCGCAACCGCTATTGCCTTTGCAGAATCAAGAGGGCTTCCGCCGCCTAAACCTATAATAAGCCCAACGCCTTTTTGCTTTGCTATTTTTGCGGCTTCGTCAATTTCCGTTATAGTAGGATTAGGAGTGATGCCGTCGTAAACCGTTACCGTTATCCCTGCTTCCTTTAAAATTTTAACGAGCTTATCTAACGTTCCCGTTTTTTGCATTGAATTTTTCCCGGTAACTATTAATACATTATCCGAATATTTCTTAGCAATGTCCCCTGTTTCAGAAATAATACCTGCGCCGAAATGTATTTTAACCGGATTGTAAATAGTAAAAGATTTCATAAGTTTACCTCTTTTTGTGTAATGTTAAGATTAATATTGGAAACTAAATATCGACCTATTATATCACACTATAAATACGATTTAGAAATTTTTATATTTGGATTGCCGTTATTATTTCACGCCGTTATTGCGTATATGCGGTTATTAGAGATATCTTTAAGACGCTTCCTAAAAGCCGACGGCTATAATGCCGGTAAAGAAGTATTGCATTTTCCATTTTGTGACGGTGCCAGAATTTAATTCTGTAACCGTAAGATAAAAAAGAATTGTTACAAAAATTTAACATAAATGTAATAAAATTGTAATAAAAATCTGTTATGATATTAAAAGCAATAAATTTAGTTATAAGGCAAGCCAAAATTTTAAAATTTAATTATGGAGGAGATGTATGAACAAAAGCAGTAAGAAAAAAATGCTGTTGGGCGTTGCGGCTGTTTCTGCAGTCGTCGGATTGTCTTTTCTTGTTTCCGGATGCGCCAAATCTAAAACCCCTGCGGCAAGTTCCAGCGCAAAAGTACCGTCAGGAACACTGACTATTTCGGGATCTACAATGCTTTATCCGTTAAATTCCGTTTGGGCGGTTAAGTATCATAAACTGCATTCGAATGTTACGGTTTCTGTTGCGGGAACGGGTTCGGGTTTTGGAATTTCTAACGCCGCCGACGGCAATATTACTATAGGAGCGTCAGACGCTTATCTGACTAAAGCTTTTAAAAAAAGGTACCCCAATTTAATTAACGTTCCGGTTGCTCTTGATGATGCGCAGGTTATTTATAACATTCCTGGAATATCCGATAAAGTAAATCTTAAAATGACGCCTAAATTAGTCGCCGAAATTTATATGGGCAAGATTAAAAACTGGGATAACCCTGTATTTAAAAAATTAAACCCGCAGTATAAGTTTCCAAATCTTCATATTTTCGTAGTTCACAGAGCGGATGCAAGCGGAACGACATTTGATTTCACGAGTCTTTTGACCGATACATCTAAAGCTTGGGCGAAAAAAGTGGGAAGAAGCCTTTCTCCTGATTGGCCTACAGGCAGCGGTTACCTTGGAAGCGATGCAGTCGTCGCCGCTGTTAAAAGCACATCTGGAGGAATAGGTTACGTCGGTCTTGGTTGGGTTTTGGAATATCATCTTGCCAGCGCTGCTATGTTAAATAAAGCCGGTAATTATGTCGTCGGTTCCGTTAAAACGATAGCCGTCGCGGCTAACTCTGCATTAAAACAGGGTGGTTTTCCGGCTGATTTCGATAAATCTATAGTTTGGAATGTTTCGGCAAAGAACGCATATCCAGATTCAAATTTTGAATTCTGGATGATTAGAAAAAAACAGCCTAATTCCTCTACGACGAAATCTATCAAAGACTTGGTGAACTGGGCTTTAGGTCCGGGTCAGGCTGCAAAATATACTGTTAAGACCGGTTTTGCACCGCTTCCAAAATCTGTTTTACCCAACGTAAAGAAACTTATAGCGCAGGTAAAATAAAAATTATTAATGATTTTATAATAAACGGCGCAATTGGCAGATTAACAAAAATGCCTTATTGCGCCGTTTATTATCTGCTATCCTATATAAGGATTACTTGGTTATTTTTTTTAGAAAAATTAAAAATAATATGCTATAATTAAAAAAAATTAATCGATACCTAAGCTGAATAAAAAATATACGCTATAAAACAGACATAATACTTTTAATGTTTAATTTAAAATATAAAGACGATTTATTTAAATTCATCCTATCGGTGTTTGTTTTTGCCGTCGTAGTAATTTTTTTAATTGCAGTTATAGTTATAATATACTATAGCTATCCTTCCATAAGCAGATACGGCATCACTTTTTTATGGAAAAAAGAATGGAATCCTCCGGCGGAAATATTCGGCGCTTTAACTTTCCTTGCCGGTACTTTTTTAGTTACGTTTCTCGCTCTAATTTTTGCAGTTCCATTAAGCTTAGGTACCGGAATTTTTTTACAGGAATACTGCCCTCTTTTTTTAAAAGGAATTTTTACGGTAATCATTGAAATGCTCGCAGGCATACCAAGCGTAGTTTTCGGCGTTTGGGGCGTACTGACCGTAGTCCCATGGATAAGGGAATCCGTCGAACCTTTTTTTAGCAGGCATTTTTCGGGAGTGCCTTTTTTAAAAGTTGAAGAAAATATAGGCTACGGCGTTCTTGCGGCCAGTATAATCGTGGCATTTATGATATTGCCGATAATAGCTTCTATTACTAAGGACTCGCTGTCTTCCGTACCCAAGCTGGCTAAAGACGGAGCGCTGGCAATGGGAGCTACAAAATTGGACGTAATAAAAGACGTTTCTATGCCATATGCTCTTAACGGAATATACGGAGGAATAATTTTAGGATTTGGAAGAGCTATAGGCGAAACTATAGCTACCGTGCTTTTAATAGGTAATCAGGCAATTATCCCAAAATCTTTATTCAGCGTCGGATATACGATATCTTCAATGCTTGCTAATACTTTTACTTTTGCGGTTATCAGTCCTATATATGCGTCTGCGGAAGTCGAGCTGGCGCTTATTCTTTTGCTGATAAGCCTTATAGTTAATATCGTAGGAAGAAATATTTTGAACCGAGTCATAGGCGGAAGATTCAGCAGATCTCAGTTTGGCGGCGGTTGATGAAATATAAACAATTAAAATAGAAATAATAGCGGTAATAATAATAACTCATTTATAGACTATAAATAAAACAATATATAACATAAAAAATGGAAAATCAACAATACGATCAATCCTTTCCCGTTGATAAAGGTTATCTTATAAGAAAAAAAATATATAATAACCTTGCATTTCTGTTTGCGATAGGAGCTTTTCTAATTGGAGCATTCCCAGTTTTTCATATTATTTATAAAGCTATTGCTATAGGATACAAATATCTTAACTGGAATTTTATATCTACTTTGCCGACAGGTTTTCCTATAGGCGCGGAGGGCGGCATATTAAACGCCATTATAGGCGACGTATATCTTGTCGTTATAGCGTCGGTCTTAGCAATTCCTCTGGGCATCGGGACGGGTTTATATTTATCGCTTTTCGGTAAAAAAAGAACGAACTATTTTTTAAGGCTTTTAAACGAGCTTATGATAGGAATACCGTCTATAGTATGGGGTATCGTGGGATTTTATATATTTTCCACTAATGCAGGATTTGGTTTCCATTTAGGATTTTCTGCCCTTGCAGGAGGTTTGACTTTAGGATTTATAATGACGCCGATAGTAGTATTGCTTACGGAGCAGGCAGTTAATCAGATTCCTGCAAGTTACATAGAAGGAGCGCTTGCGTTGGGAGCTACTAAATTTCAGGCTACAAAATCGGTCATATTAAAGGCGGCTCTTGGCGGTATATTTATCGGGATACTGCTAGGGGTAATGAATATTATCGGTCAGACTGCACCGCTTTTGTTTACTAATTACTATAACACCGGTTTGCCGACCGGAGTTATAGGTCCCGGAGGTGCGGTGGGAGATATGGCTATGCTCATTTTTATATATATTCACGAACCTTCCAGAATATTGCATTATAAAGCAGAAGCGGCTTCGGTCGTTTTATTGCTGTTTATATTTTTATTAGACCTTGGATTAAGGCTGATAAACTATTTAGTTAAAAAATTTATTCTATAAAAAACAAAAAAGGAATTGTAATTTTATGCCAAATGAGAACAACGACTTAAAACCGATAAAATCGGCCGAAAGTAATATTGATAATATAATAGTAAACGTAAAGAATTTAAATTTTTATTATGGGAAATATCATCTGCTAAAATCGATAAATCTTTATTTTAAAAAAAATTCGGTGTGCACGCTTTTAGGGCCTTCAGGATGCGGCAAATCGACTTTTTTAAGAACTATTAATAGAATGAACGATTATACCGAGGGCGCAAAGCTTACCGGCGAAGTTTTGATAGACGGAAAAAATATATACGATAAGTCGGTTGACGTAGTAGAGTTAAGGCGCAATATAGGCATGGTATTTCAAAATCCTAACCCGTTTCCTAAATCTATATTTGAAAACGTCGCTTTCGGATTAAAAATTCATGGCATAAAAAATAAGGATTTTATTGTTGAAAGGGTAGAAAAGTGCCTTAAATATGCAGGTCTTTACGATGAAGTCAAAGATAAACTAAATAAATCCGCTTTATCTCTTTCTGGAGGACAGCAGCAGAGATTATGCATAGCAAGGGCGATAGCAACCAATCCCTCAATATTATTAATGGACGAACCGACGGCATACCTTGACCCTGTTTCAACCAGCATTATACTTGATTTAATTAATTCTTTTAAGAAATATTATACTATTATAGTCGTCAGCCACAACGTTCAACAGTCCGGCAGAATTTCGGACTACAGCGGTTTTTTTTTAGACGGAGAGCTTATTGAATTCGACGAATCGGGAAATTTTTTTACCAGGCCTAAAGACAAAAGAACGGAAAACTTTATAACAAGCAGATATTAAAAATAAATATAAAAAGAGGGATTACAGTGAATATTTTAGATAGTGAGTTGATGAAATTAAAACGCGGCGTCGTCGAGATGGGAGAAATAGTTGCAAGCCAGTTAAGCTGTGCAACTAAATTTTTATTTGAAAGAGATAAAAATCTTGCAGAACAGACGATTAAAAACGATTTAAAAGTTAATTCGCTTGAGGTAGGCATAAACGAGAGTTGTATAAAGATGCTTGCTCTTTATCAGCCCGAAGCTGCGGACTTAATGTTTATAACGACTACTATGAAAATAATAACCGACCTTGAAAGAATGGGTGATTTATGTGCTTCTATATGCCAAATCGGGTTAAAACTTACCGACGGGCCGTCTTTTTCGGAACAATTTAAATGCGTTTATTCATATTTTGAAGATGTTGCGGCAAGGGATGACGAGATGCTTAAAATGGCTATTAAGATGTTTTCGGACGGGGTTAAAGAAAATTTAGGGCTTAAAGACATCATTATAAAAGACGAAAACGTTATAGACTTACTTTCGCATAAAATAGTGGTGGACATAATTAATAATTCAATAAAAAATTTAAATACCTTAGAAAATAATATAACTTATATCTTTATAGCCCGCAAGTACGAAAGATTTGCCGACCATGCTCAAAAAATTATGGAACTTTTGCTTTATATGGACCTTGGCAAAGATTTAAGGAATTTGCCGGAGTATTAATCTTTTAATCCCATGCCGAGAGCATTGTAAACGTTTATAACATCTTCTTTAACCAATAAATTTTGATTGATGAGGTTGTACTCTGAATTAAGCAAATTTTCTTTATAGGTAAGATAAGTTATTTTAGAAGAAATTCCCGTTTTATACTGCACTTTATAAATATTGAAAAGTTTTAAGGCATAACGGTAATTTTTTTCATAACTTTTCAATGTTTGCATATCTTTCTGAAAATCTGCAAGGTCGCTGTCGGTTTCGCTGAATGCGTTTATTATGGTATTTCTATAGTTCAATACTGCCTGTTGATACTGCAGTTTAGACCGTTTATATATGCTGATATTCGTTTTGTAATTAAATATCGGCGCAAGAATATCCAATCCGAAATTCCAAACGCTGTTTGCATCGGCGATAAAATTATTTAAGCTTGGGCTTGCATATCCGTAACTTCCGGTAAGGTTAAATACAGGGAAAAAATTGGCGAGGCTTTCTTTTTTGGCATAAGCATATGCAAGAACGTTATATTCCGCTTCTTTAACATCCGGTCTTTGTGTTAAAATTTCCGACGGAATATTCGGCGGTATTAACTTAGAATAACGGTTGCCGTTAAAATTCAAAACGTTTTTTATGTTTGTCTTAACTGACAGCTTAAAATTTTCAGGGAATTTTCCTAAATAATATGCAAGCGTATTTTGCGTAATGTCTTTTTGCTTTATAGAGTCGTTTAGGTCGGTTCTTAAAATTTCAAGGTTTGTTTTTGTATTTACTATGGGCTCTGCATTTGTAAGACCGTCTTTATACTGCACTTCATAAAGTTTTAAAATCTCTTTTTCCGCTTTATATTCTTTTTTTAAGTTAACAATGGATTCCTTTAAAGACTGGATTTGAAAATAGGCTTGTGCAACGTTGCTTATAAGGGTTAGTTTTACTACGTCGGCATCTTCCTTAGATACGGAAACGTTAGCTTTTGCCTGTTTAACCGCATTATTTACCTGGTTCCAGACGTCTAATTCATATGAAGCGCTTAAACCTGCCTGGTTTAGGTTGTATATGACGGTAGGCGATGAACCGGAAACTGAACCGCCGGAAGATAAAGCGGTTTGATAAGACGGCATTTTATTTCTTGTTGCTTCATAGCTAAAATTAACGGTCGGAAACAGGTTAGATTCGTTTTGCGAAACATATGTTTTTGCTACCTTAATATTTTTTATAGCTATTAGATAATTTAAATTATTTTTTAATGCCTTTGATACTATATTGTCAAGTTTATTGCTTTTAAAATTTTTCCACCAGTCGTTTTTTATTTTAAAATTTTCGTTATTTAATGCATATTTAAATTTCTTAGGGATTTTAACAGTAATTTTTTTTGGATGCGTATATAAACTGCATCCGCTAAGAAAAAACATAGACCCTAAAGCAGTAAAAAAAAATAACAGTAAAGTTTTTTTAATTTTCATAATTTTTTATAGTTAAAGTTTGTATTTTTTTTATGTTGTTTTTTTATTGACTGAATTTTAAATTTATTATATTCTAATTATACTGACTATAAAGTCATATTGTCAATTAAAAAATTTATAATTTAATAATCTATTTTAAATTTAAAGGTATCGATATGATTAAACGTTTTATAATAGTTTTGCTTGTTTTGATAGTTATTTTCGGAGGAATATTCGGATATAAAGCTTATAAGGGCTACGAAATGGGACAGTTTATGAAAAAAAGGAAGTTTCCTCCCGTTTCGGTATCGGTAGCCGTTTCTAAAATAGGAGACTGGCAGCCTTATATACATACTATAGGAAACGTATCAGCTATAAATTCGGTTAACGTAACGACTCAGGTTGCAGGACAGGTTAACGGCATATATTTTAAATCGGGAGAGTTTGTTCATAAAAATCAGGTTTTGGTTACTCTCGACGATTCTCTTCAGATTGCCCAGTTAAAACAATACAAATCCCAGTTTATAGCCGATAAATTTAACTATGAGCAGTACAAAAAAGCCTATGCTCAAAATGCCGTTTCTAAAGCATCGTACATATCTATGCTCTCTACATTAAGGCAGAACGAAGCGCAAATCGCCCAGGCGGAAGTTACTATAGCCGATATGACGATAAGAGCGCCTTTTTCCGGAATAGTAGGGATTAGAAATTCAAGTTCGGTAAACCTCGGTCAGTACATAAATCCAGGTGCAAATATAATACCGCTTTATTCTATCAACCCGATTTATATAGACTTTACCATGCCGCAGAACGATTTGCACAGTTTAAAGGTAAATCAAAAAGTTAAGATTAAGTTAGATTCATATAATAAAATCTTTTATGGCAGAATAAAAACTATAAGCATAGACGTAAATACCGTTTCACGCAATATAACCGCCAGGGTTATCGTGAACAATAAAGGAATGTATTTAAGGCCGGGAATGTTTGTTACGGGAAGAGTTTTCCTACCCGTAATACATAACGTCGTAACGGTTCCGGCAACCGCTGTAACTTATAATCCATACGGCGATTTTGTTTACGTAGTCGTTAAGAAAAACGGCGTAAATATCGTAAAAACGGATTATGTTAAGACCGGAGAGGAAAGAAACGGAGTAGTCGTTATACTTAAAGGCTTAAAACCAGACGAAAATGTAGTTACCGCAGGACAGGTAAAACTGAGAAATGGCATACCTGTAGCCATAAAAAACAAAGGCGCGGATAATAAAGGCAAAAGTAAAATTAAAGCAATAGTAAAAGATAAAAGGTAATTAAATGAACGAAATAAAGCCGCAAAAAACTAAAAGTTTTACCGACATATTTATTCAGCGCCCGGTTCTCGCAATAGTCATAAGCCTCGTTATATTTATACTTGGAGCAAGGTCTCTTTCCGAATTGACGTTAAGGGAATATCCGAAAGTAAAAGATACCCTTATTACCGTTCAGACGGCATATCCCGGCGCAAGCGCGCAGGTAGTGCAGGGGTTTATTACAATGCCTTTGGAGAGAGCTATAGCTTCTTCTGAAGGTATAGATTATATGACTTCGACGAGCACCGAAGGCGTAAGCACTATCCAGGTTTTTATGAAATTAAACTTCAGCTCTAACGCCGCTCTTGCTGAGGTGCTTTCTCAGGTTAATTCCGTACTAAACCAGTTGCCCAAGCAGTCGCAACTTCCCGTTATTACAAAGACTAGCGTTACCAATCTTGCTTATTTATATCTGGCATTTACTTCTAATACGCTGTCAAGTTCTCAAATTACGGATTATTTAACCAGGGCGGTCCAGCCTAAAATTCAGGCGGTAAGCGGAGTCGGCCAGGTTCAGATTTACGGCAATAAACAGTTCGGCATGAGGATATGGCTCAACCCAAAAAAAATGGCGGAATTTAACGTTACGCCGATAGACGTTTCAAATGCGCTTGCTAACAATAATTATATTGCTTCAAACGGTTACACTAAAGGAAATTACGTTCAGGTTAATATTTCCGCCGATACGCTTTTAACAAGCGTGAAACAGTTTAGAAATTTAGTCGTTGCCGACGACGACGGCACTTTGATAAGGGTTAAAGATATAGGAACGGTAGAAATGGGAGCCGTAAGCAATGACGCGGGAAATATAATGAACGGTAAAAGAGCGGTAGTTATGGGTATTTTTACGACTCCTACGGCAAATCCGCTGACCGTCGTAAAAAAACTTACAGGTATGATTCCTTCGTTAAGAAAACAGCTGCCTGCGCATATGAAACTCAGGGTTGCGTTTAACAGAACTATTTTTATAAGCAGTTCTATTAACGAAGTTATTAAAACGGTTGTAGAAACCCTTATAATAGTTATAATAGTTATATTTTTATTTCTCGGTTCGGCAAGAAGCGTGGCTATTCCAGTAATAGCTATACCTCTATCTATAATAGGCGACCTGTTTATAATGTATTACCTAAATTATTCAATTAACTTGCTGACGCTTTTAGCTTTCGTCCTTGCTATAGGCTTGGTCGTGGACGACGCTATTATAGTAGTCGAAAACGTAAGCCGTCATATCGAAGAAGGTAAAAAACCTTTCGACGCGGCTATTATTGCGGCAAAAGAGCTCGGCGTGCCTATTATTGCTATGTCTATCACTTTAGTGGCGGTTTTTCTCCCGATAGGTTTTATGGGCGGTCTTACAGGGGCATTATTTACTGAATTTGCTTTTACTCTTGCCGGAGCGGTGCTTATTTCCGGAATTCTTGCATTGACTCTTTCGCCGATGTTGACGTCTAAATTTTTAAAAGAGGGGATGGGTAAAAAGGGGCTTACGCATTTTCTAGACGTAACTTTTGAAAAAATAAAAAATATATATTTAAAAATACTTCACGGCGTTCTTGATTATAAACCGGTAGTAGCGCTGGTTATAATAGTAGTTTTAACCGCCGCATATTTTTTGTTTGTTACCACAAAAAGCGAACTTGCCCCCACGGAAGATCAGGGCGTCGTTTTCGTACAAGGTACGGCGTCGCCCACTTCGACTTATAAAAATTTAAAACATTACGCAAAACAGATAGGGCATATTTATGATTCTTTTCCTCAAATGAACAGGTATTTTATGGCACTAGGGGCTTCAGGCAATAATACTTTAATTTCAGGCATGATACTTAAGCCTTGGAGCCAGAGAAAATTAACACAGATGCAGCTTACTCCTATGGTACAGGAAAAACTAAACTCTATAACGGGTTTACAGCTTGCGGCTTTTGCGCTTCCGAGCCTTCCGGGTTCGCAGGGTCTTCCGGTCATGTTTGTTATAACATCTACCGATAATTATCTTGAAATGAGAAGCGTTGCTATTAAGCTCGAACAAAAAGCCATGCAGAGCGGACTGTTTTTGTATATGGACAAAGACCTAAAATACGATGAACCGCAGATAAAAATTATTATAAATAGAAATAAAGCGCAGAGTATGGGTATTAATATGGCAACGATAGGCGATACGCTTTCTACTATGTTGAGCGAAAATTACGTAAACTGGTTTGAAATGGACGGTTATAGCTATAAAGTTATACCGCAGGTAATCCAAAAATACAGGTTCGACCAAAATTTGTTAAAAAATTATTACGTTACGGCTTCAAACGGCAATATGGTTCCGCTGTCCAGCTTTATAAGCTTTAAAACCGTTACCGTACCACAATCTTTAAATCAGTTCGACCAGCTCAATTCCGTCACTATTTCTGCTATACCCAAACCTGGAGTTACTATCGGACAGGCGTTGAGCTTCCTTGAAAAAGCGTCAAAAAAGATTTTCCCTAAAGGTTTTTCATATAATTTTGCGGGTCAATCTCGTCAGTTTGTTCAGCAAGGTTCTGCCATGATAGTAACGTTTTTCTTTTCCTTGATTATAATTTATCTCGTTCTTGCCGCTCTGTTCGACAGTTTTGTCGACCCTGTTATTATATTGATAAGCGTTCCCATGTCTATAACCGGTGCGTTAATATTTTTAAGTTTAGGTTTTGCGACTATTAATATTTATACGGAGGTAGGACTTGTTACTCTTATAGGCCTCGTAAGCAAACACGGCATTCTCATTACAAAGTTTGCAAACGATTTGCAGAAAGAAGGCATGGATAAACGAACCGCAATAGAGCAGGCGGCATCTATAAGGTTAAGGCCGATACTGATGACTACTTTTGCTATGGTTTTCGGCGTCGTACCGCTGCTTCTCGCTTCTGGGGCAGACGCTGTCAGCCGGTTCGATATAGGTTTGGTTATAGC
>JAJZLA010000252.1:0-2398 GCA_021803845.1 bacterium
TACCAATTCAGCGATTATCAGATTAAATCGGTTTATAATCAATTCAAAGATAAATCTATTGCCGTTGCTCAGGAAAATCCATACCTTTTTACTGAAATTAAAGGGATAGGGTTCAAAAAAGCCGATATTATGGCTGAAAAATTAGGTATAAAAAAAGACGACCCCAACAGAATTAAAGAAGCTTTAAAATATGTCATAGGACAGTTCTGCGAGAATTCAGGAAACTGCTATGTCCGCTATAAAGATATTAAGAACGGAATTAAAGAAATAATAGAAGATACAAGCCTGATAAGCACGCGCGATTTAAATAAATATATAAGCAGTTTGATAAAAGAAAGTAAATTAATCGCTGATTTTGATGAAGTTTCCGATAAAAATATAGACTTGACCATTATTGAAGATGCTGAAGACGAAAACGGGTTAAACCGCCTTAAAATATATCTTCCGGTTTATTATTACAGCGAAATAGGCGTATCGAAAGAATTAAAAAGGATTGCTGGAGATGGTGCAACCGAAGCCGTTGCAGATTTAAAAGAGAATATATCGGGTAAATGTCCTATATCTCTTACGGAAGAACAAAAACTTGCGGTTTTTAATGCTTTTAATCATAAGATTTCTATCATTTCCGGCGGTCCTGGAACCGGAAAATCGACTGTTATCAAAACCATAGTAGGTCTGCAGGGCAATAAAAAAATTGCCTTGACTTCTTTATCGGGAAAAGCCGCTCAAAGACTTTCTGATATCATAAACACTGGAAATCTTGTGGAAAACGCCCTCGGCGACAATAACGGCATAGATATTTCTACTATACACAGGCTTTTAAAGGCGCAATTCGACAGGCAGACAAACGAGTCTTTTTTTACTTATAACGAAAATAATAAGCTTCCCCATGATTTAATCGTCATAGACGAAATGAGCATGGTAGATATAATTATCTTTTATAAATTGCTGAAAGCAGTAAAAAACGGCGCCGTTCTGGTTTTAGTAGGCGACGTTAATCAGATACCGTCCGTAAGTCCTGGCGACGTCCTGAGAGACCTTATATATTTCGGTCCATCGGAACAAGATGAACCGAAAGCGTTTTTCCCGACGGTTTTTTTAACTAAAGTATTCAGGCAAAATGAAGGTGGGCTAATTAATTTAAATGCCCATAACCTTTTAAATAATAAAAAATTTATTACGGGGGAAAAAGAAAGCGGCAGAAAAGAATTTACGATAAAATACAGAAAGGAATATGACGCGGCTGAAACTGGCAAGGAAGAACTTCTAAAAGATTTTACCTCATTTATCAAAAAGATTGCGGCTAATAGGAGAATTAAGATTGATAAAACAAATAAAGAAATAATAAATACTTTCGTTTTTGACGATATTCAAATTCTGACCCCTATGAGGAAAGGAGATTTAGGCTATAATAACCTGAATAAAATACTGCAAAATATATTTAACCCTATTCCAGGCTATGTGGAAGCAGCAATGGGCATTAAAACAATCTACGAGAAAGAAAATACCGCGGAAAGTTTAAATAGTACGATTTTTATCTGCAACGGCATTCAATTTAGGTTATGCGACAGAATTATACAAAAGAAAAATAATTACGACCTCGACGTTTTTAACGGCGATACGGGATATATCTCAAATATAGACCATAACGAAAAAACTCTTTCGGTAGATTTCTCTGTAAATAATCTTCTTGACGGTAGAAATAAAAAGGTAATTTACGATTTTATAGATGTTTACGAAAATATAATGCATGCTTATGCCCTTTCGATTCATAAAGCTCAGGGAAGCGAATTTAATAACGTCGTCGTTTTATTCCACCAGTCGCATTATATGATGCTGAAGAAAAATTTATTATATACCGCAATAACCAGAGGAAAGAAAAATGTGGTGATTTTCGGAACTTTCAAGGCTTTCGGCATAGCAATGAATTCAAAAGAAAAAAAAAGAAATTCAGGATTAAGAAACCGCCTTGCGGAAGCTTTTAAAATATGAGATATGAGATATGGAAATTGCGTTTTAACTGGCGGAGAGAGAGGGATTCGAACCCTCGGTACATCTATTAGGACATACATTCGCTTAGCAGGCGAACGCCTTCGACCTACTCGGCCATCTCTCCGAAGAGAATTAATTAAATTAATAAATAATATAACATTATAGAGATTTTTATTCAAGCGCTAATACGAAAGCATAAGATTTAATAAAAAGCTTAACGGCATTGAGGGCGGAGAGAGAGGGATGAGCTTCGCTGGACTGCGTCCGAACCCTCGGTACATCTATTAGGACATACATTCGCTTAGCAGGCGAACGCCTTCGACCTACTCGGCCATCTCTCCGAAGAGAATTAATTAAATTAATAAATAATATAACATTATAGAGATTTTTATTCAAGCGCTAATAC
>JAJZLA010000252.1:2408-3686 GCA_021803845.1 bacterium
ATCTATTAGGACATACATTCGCTTAGCAGGCGAACGCCTTCGACCTACTCGGCCATCTCTCCGAAGAGAATTAATTAAATTAATAAATAATATAACATTATAGAGATTTTTATTCAAGCGCTAATACAACAAAGGTTTATTTGCCTCGCAGTTTGATTATTTTTACAAAATCCGTGGAACCGGGTTCTCCTATGGGAACGCCGCCTGTCAATATGGCGTAATCGGGACTTTTATGCCCTGCGCTTTTCAATCCACCGTTAATTAAATAGATTGCGTCTTTTAAGTCTATATCCTGAGACTCTATATTTTTCATAACAACGCAAAAAACTCCGTAATTTAAAGACAATTTCCGCTTTACGAATTCGTCGGGAACTATAGCGAGAATAGGCACATGCGGCTTTAACGACGATATCAGGTTAGCGGTATAACCCGACCTTGTTATTGCCGCTATAATAGAATTTTTTAAAAGCTTAGACGCCGCAACCGACATTTCGGCAATTATATTTGAAATATCCGGCGTTTGCATTTCGATAACGTTTAAATTATTTCGCTCGTCCAAATATTCCGCAGGATTGCCTAATTTATATATTTTATTATATATTGCGCTCTTTTCGGTAGCTTTTATAATCTTAGACATATATTTAACGGCTTCCGCCGGATATTTGCCGACTGCGGTTTCTTCGGACAGCATTACCGCATCCGTTCCGTCAAAAATGGCGTTGGAGATATCGGTAACCTCCGCCCTTGTCGGAGATTCGTTCTCAACCATAGACAAAAGCATCTGCGTTGCCGTTATAACAGGTTTTTTGTAAGAATTAGCAACGGAAATTATTCTTTTTTGCTCCAGGGGAATATTTTCAACCGGAGCTTCTACTCCAAGGTCGCCTCTCGCTACCATTAAAGCGTCGGCAATGCGGGCGATTTTCTCAATGTTTTTTAGGGCATCGAGCTTTTCTATCTTTGCAATAATTAAAAACTCTTTCCCATCGCATTCGCTTTTAAGAAAATTTTTAACGTACAAAATATCTTCGCTGCTTCTGACAAACGAAACCGCAAACATATCGACGCCTTGTTCCGCTCCGAATTTTAAAAACTTTTTATCGCTATCGGTAGCAGAAGGGATGCTTAAAACCGAATCCGGGAAATTTATGCCTTTTTCCGGCTTAAGTATGCCGCCGGTTAAAACTTCCGCTTCGAGTTCTCTTCCGTTTAGCTTTCTTATTATTTTTAATTTTATCTTTCCGTCGTCTATATATACTAAACTTTTAGGTTTTATAT
>JAJZLA010000253.1 GCA_021803845.1 bacterium
CGTGGTTGCAGTTATAGTTTTTATAACGTCATATTTTACCGTCCATAAAGTTGCTTATATGGGCGTAACAACTCCTTACGGCAGTTTTGATACTTACATTTTAGCACCTTTCATAAATCTATATACTACGGTAGGACATTATAAAGCGTCGTTTTTGCCCAAAATATCGTCAAACTGGTTTCAGATAGTGCCGGTGGCAATTCCGATGACATTGCTTGTTATAACCACATTTGCCGGCGCCACCACTACGGCTATTTTAGGCGGGGAATTCAAATGGAGAGTGCCGAAAAGAAAAATAATGTTTCTTCAAAATTTTATTGGCGGCATTTTTACCGGCGTAGGCGCAAGAATAGCTTTAGGATGCAATATAGGTACTTTATGGTCTGGGTTTTTAATGTTTTCATGGGCGGGAATGTTATTTTTGCCGACCCTTGTTTTAGGAATGTATCTTGCTCTTAAATTTCAACAGGCGATATGGTAAAAATGAAGTATTAAATTTATCTTTACTTTTAAGGGGGAATTTATATGGCTGCGGCTAACAAAATGAAAAAAAGAAAAAATCATAACTGGTGCGGAATAACGTTATTGGCTTTATACGGACTATTTACTATATATGCCTCATTTTTCTTATCTTATTTAAATAAAGATAAGGTTATAGGGAAATTATCCAATGAAGCTATAGCAGGAATAAAAGAGAGTTTTATCTTGTGGGGGGTAATCATGATTATAGGCGCAATTCTTCTTTTAATAAGGGAATATGTGCTGAAATCCGGACAGCAAGAGGTTAAGGATACGGAAAGCGGGGTATCTCCTCACTATTAATTGTTTTTAAATTTGTTGTAGAAACAAGTTTTGCGAAGAATATAAAATATAATAACATTGAGGATTTTATAAATGAAACTTGCTCTTTTAATAACGACGGATAAATATAAAGATTACGTAGAAAAAATCATAAACAGCGCTAAAAAATCAGGGTATGAATTAAAATGTTTTATAATGGACGACGGAGTAAATTTATTAAACAATACAGATTTCGTCGGCAAATTAAAAGAAGCCGGCTCGGATGTCTCGCTTTGCGAATATTCATGCAGCATAAGAAGCATACATGAAAAGATAGAAGGTTTCCTGTATGCTTCCCAGTACGAAAACGCAAGTATAATAAACTCGTTGGCAAACGAAGACAGGTTTCTGGTTTTTTAACATGAGGGAGGAAAAATGACTAAAAAGATTGCGGTATTTACGCGCGACAGACAAGCCGAAGCGCTTAGAATGTCGGGAGGGCTAACGCTCCTTGACGATAAAGTAGAAGTATACGTTCTTGATAGAAAACTTGAAGATAATAAGGTTATAAACAAGCATCTCGATATGGTTCAAAATATGCTTGAACTTCCAGTTTTAACAAATTGCAGGGATAATCAATTCGAATATATATCTAATGAAGAACTGGCGGATAAAATGCTCGAATACGATATAGTTATACCATATTAATATTAATTATTTATTGCGGAGAATAAAATATGAAAATACTTCATGTTTTAAAAAGAGAACCGTCAAAAACGGAAACTGAAATTATGGAATTGCATTCCAAATCTTACGATACGAAAATTATCAGACTTTATGAATCAGGAGTGAACTATGACAGTTTTATAACGGACGTATTTAAATACGATAAAATATTTTGCTGGTAATTTGAAAATATGATAATATTAATATATAATATTTTATATTATTATAAATAAATTTAATGCGATACTTTTAAAAGGAGGTAAGATTATGAAAAAGTTTATTATTTTAAGTTTGAGCGTGATTTTTTTACTTTCGTCTGCGGCAGTTTCTTATGCCGGAAATTTTAACCAAATGTTGGCGCAAAAGGCTTATCAAGCGATGAACCCTCATCACGTAAGTTCAAAGCCTAATGCGGTGGCAATAGTCGGCGTTCCTCAAATTATGGCGCCTGTTCTTTATAAAGAGTATATTGTAGAACATAATCCGAAACATTATTTTCTGTTAGACGTCAGAGAACATGTTGCATTCGTGAAAATGGGGCACATAGCGGGCGCGCATAATATACCCCTGCAGGTTCTTTTCACGCCTAAGTATTTAAAAATGCTTCCAAAACATAGGACGATTATAAGCATTTGCTACGTGGGACAGTGGGAGTCTATGGCCGCGGCATTATTAAAGACGATGGGCTATAACGTGAAAATATTAAGATTCGGCATGTCGTCTTGGAATCCAAAAATAGACTTGCTTCACAGAAATAAAATAGCATTTGGAAACTTCCCGCTCGTACATTAATAAAATGAATTTTGCGTTTTAAAATATGAAAATCAAAAAATAAAATTGGATAGAAATAAGGAGGTGATAATTCGTGAAAAAAACTAACAATATTATATTTACAGTCGTGATTGCTTTGCTATTTGCTTTTGGTATCACCGCTGCTTCAGGCTCCAGCGCATATGCTTTTCAAAGCGGCCATTTTATGAAACATTCGGCTTTGACTAAAAAAACTTCAAAAAAGGCAAAAAAAGGCAGCGGAAGCAAATCAAAAAAAGCTTTAAATAAAATGGGAGCGGGCTGTTTATAATATAATATAAAAGCAGAACACAAATAATAAAAGGAGAAGCGTTTATTTTTGTCACGCTTCTCCTTTTATTTGGAATGTGTAATTTAACATAATTTTTTTTTTATAAAAGGAAAAATATATATGAGATATTTAACAATGGTAGTTTTAATATTTATTGCAATTGTTTTTACTATCGGAATTTATGCTATTTCTCCATCCCACGCTTCTACTTTATCTGCTAAAAAAAGCGCAGCTAAAATTGCAATGATAAGAAAATATTTCTTATCTCATTCTTTTGACTTCGGTCCTATTTTTTATAAATATCATCCAGGTCCTAATTGGTATCTTCAACATGCCAAAAGCTTAAGACTTAACTCAAGTCAGTTAGTAATAATAAAAAAATTAGATGCAGGGATGATAAAAGATACTGTTATGGGGATAAAGAATCTTAAATTAGCTTATTCAAAATATAAAAAAGATTCGATGGAAGTTGTTCCAAAAATAAAAACTATTATCAACGATATAAAAAATATAGGCAAGGCGCAAACTTACCTTGCTTACGAGATGATTCCGTATCACCTTAAAAGTTACGCCATTTTAACACCTTCTCAGAAAAAAATATTTCAAGGGTTAAGAATGGCTAAGCTAAATGCCGGATGTTTGGCAAAGTAAAAAAATTTGTGTGTATTTTAAAGCACTATTTTATGGTGAACGACTTTATGCTTGACAAAATTTTATATTGGGTATATTATCCAAATTATGACCGCAAAATTTATTTTATACAATAATAATAAAATATAGACGGGAATGGCAATATTCTTTCAATAATAAAGATACGGCGAGTGCTGGCGACATGATATATTGCACAATAATAATATATAAGCTTAGTTAGTTGCGAGACGTAAAATATTTAGGCATATATAAACGATACATAATACTGTTGCCGTATGTTCGGCAACAGTATGGTATTGTAATTAATAACCTTTAAAAATATGGAGGTTTTTATGTCTGAGGAAAGAAACGAAACAACTGTGGCGTGGCATGTCGGCGATCCAAGCGCTTTGGGTTTAATTTCTTATGGTATTGCGTTGGCTTCAATCAGTATGATGGTAAG
>JAJZLA010000004.1 GCA_021803845.1 bacterium
AAAATGAAAAAATAGATGTTTACGGAATGACCTGCGAGCACTGCGTAAAAACGGTAACAAAAGCTATATCCTCGCTTAAGGGGGTAGATTCGGTTAATGTAAACCTCAAGGGAGAGTACGCCGATGTAACATACGACGATAGCTTAGTAGGTGCGGCCGAAATAAAAAAAGCAGTGAAAGACGCCGGATATGACACCGAGAAGTCCGCGCACGTGGAGGAACAATCAAAAGGAAAACGGTACAAATTTAAGATAAGCAAGATGGATTGCGCTTCATGCGCAGAAACTATCGTAGATACCGTAAAAAGAATAGACGGCGTCAGAGATGCTAAATTGAATTTCGTCAATGAGACTCTATACGTGGATTCTGTCGCAGATAAGCCGGAACCAGGCGAAATAATAAAAATGGTCAAATTTGCCGGATTCGGAGCGGAGCTTATAGAAATGGAAGAGGTATCGCAAACCGCCGTGAAAACTCAAAGCACCCAAGTAACAACGGATAGTAATCAAAATGATACAGTTGATAAAAAAAACAAGGCTAAAGAGAGCATAAGATTCGGAATTGAGGGAATGAGTTGTACAAATTGTGCCAGAACTATAGAAAAAAGTATCGGCAAAATTAAGGGAATCGATAAAGTAACCGTAAATTTTGCGGGAGAAAGCGGGTTTGTAACATTCGACCCCTCTGAAACATCAAAGGATAACATATTAAAAGCCGTAGTGGACAGCGGATACAAGCCGATAGACAATACCGGTTCCTCAAATGCTCAAGTAAGTTCCGCAGATTTAAAAGCACGCGTATCCCTTATCGATAGATGGTTTTTAAGAATTGCAGGCTGGAAAAAAGACCTTTATTGGCTAATATTTACACTTATAATCGCCATACCAGTCGTTTTGCTTTCCTATGTCGATGTTGCCGGTATGCCGTATTGGAACAGAATCATCACTCTGTTCATTCTCGCTTCGATAGTTCAATTTTCGGCAGGCTTGAAATTCTATAAGGGCGCATACTATTCGCTTAGAAGTTTTTCCGCTAACATGGATGTTTTGGTTTCGCTTGGAATTTCTGCGGCATATTTTTATTCGGTAGCGGGCGTCTTTCTGTTTAGGGGCGGACTTTATTTCGATACATCCGTCCTGCTTATACTTTTCATAAGCACGGGTAAAATGCTGGAAAAAATATCAAAACAGAGGGCAGCTTCATCCCTAAAGGCGCTTTTTAAACTTCAAGCCGACAAATCGAACCTGCTGACTCCGGACGGGAGTATTAAAACGGTAGATACTACGGAGGTTAAAAGCGGGGATATTCTTTTAGTGAAAAAAGGCGACAAGGTACCCGTTGACGGAGTAATAATCGATGGGCAAAGCCAGATAGACGAATCTATGCTAACCGGAGAACCTATACCGACGGAAAAGAAGGTAGGAGACGAAGTAAGCGGCGCAACGATAAACAGAGGGCAGGTTATAAAAATTAAGGCACTGAGGGTGGGCAAAGATACGATGCTCTCTCAAATAGTCAGGCTTGTAGAAGATGCTCAAGCAGATAAAGCTCCCATCCAAAGAATCGCCGACAGGGTAACAAACTATTTCGTCCCCGTCGTCGTTGCCATCTCTATAATATCATTTGTATCGTGGAGATTTATATTCCACTCAAATTTTCTATTCGCCCTGTCCGCAGCGATAGCGGTGTTGGTTATAGCATGCCCGTGCGCTATGGGACTTGCTACGCCCATGGCACTGATGATAGGGAGTTCCATAGGTCTTGAGAAAGGAATATTAATAAAAAAGTCGTCGAGCCTTGAAGAAATAGCTAGAATAACTGCCGTAGTCTTTGATAAAACAGGGACAATCACATACGGAAGACCTGAAGTTACAGACATTATACAAATGGGCGATCTGCCACCCGATGAAATTTTAAAAATAGCCGCTTACGGCGAAAGCCTTTCTTCGCATCCCATAGCCACTGCGATAGTCGATAAGTACAAGAAGTCCGTTAAAGAGACGGTTGACAAAAACAATTCGGTTGCGTATTTTAAAGAGCCCACTGACTATAAGGAAATAAGCGGCCTTGGTATAAGCATGGAATACGACGGCAAAAAGGTTTTGATAGGCAAGAAGGGGTTGTTAGAATCCGCGAGTGTCGACCTTACTAAATTTAACAAACTTGAAGAACAATACGCCAAGGAAGGAAAGACTGTCATAGGCGTTTCCGTAAACTCCAAAATAGCCGGTATTATTACTCTGGCAGATAAAATTAAAAAGGAGGCAGAAGAAACAATTTCACGACTGAAATCTATGAAAATAGTTCCTTATCTCTTGACCGGAGACAATTATGATTCGGCGCTAAATGTTGCCGAACGAGTCGGGATCAGCAGAGAGAATGTCATTGCAAACGTATTACCGCAGGGCAAGCTTGCCGAAATAAAAAAATTAAAAGAGCTTGGACTAAAAATCGCGATGGTAGGTGACGGTATCAACGATGCTCCCGCCCTTGCCTTGGCGGATGTGGGGATAGCAATAGGCAGCGGAACGGATGTAGCAAGGGAAACTGGCGATATAATTTTAGTTAAGAGCAACATTATAGATGCCTATAAAGGCATAGCCCTCGGTAAAAAAACCCTCGGCAAGGTCAAGCAGAACCTTCTCTGGGCTTTTTTATTTAACGGTCTCGGCATACCGTTCGCCGCAGGTGTTTTTTACCACTTTACCGGCTGGCTACTGCCTCCGGCGGCGGCGGGGGCGGCAATGGCGCTTTCGGATATTTTTGTGATACTCAGTTCGCTTATGCTAAGAGGTTATTCCGGAAAGATGGATAAGTTATGATACCCGAACGGAAGTAACTTCGGCTAAGATAATAATGCCGAGTGTGAGTAGAAAGAAAGAACCATTCTGCCGTACCGTTTCTCCTTTGACAGCTCTTAGGAGCAACATGACTTCGGCAGAGGTTCTTTCAGTCTTAACACTCCTTTTTAATCAATTTCCGCAGGATTATTTTCGATAACTAAAAATTACACTGCAAGTTTTTATTAAATCTTAATCAATAGCTATTTTCAAGCAGTCTTAACATTCTTTTTTCGTCAATTTCCGCAGGATTATTTTCGATAGCAAACCCCATAGTAGAGAAAGCCTCTTTTGCAATTTTTTGAAGTTTTTCTCTTTCAACGCCGAGGTCTTTAAGTTTTACGTTAAGATTTAAGGCGGTAAGTATCTCTTTTGTTTTTTCTATCAAAGACATTGCATATTCATCGTCGCTTTTACCCGCTCTTTTTATTCCGAAATGATGCGCTATGAGCATATAGTCTCTTTTGCATGCGTTCAGATTATATTTCATCGATTCCAAAGCCAGAACGGCGAGCCCCGCTCCATGCGCTATGTCGGGATAATTTCCCGATACCGGATGCTCCATTGCATGCATTATTCCTACGCCTGAAATATCTATGGCAAGTCCCGCAAGCGCCGAAGCAAGCGCCATATTGCCTCTTGCCTGCATATTATCCGGTTCGTTGTATGCTTTAATCAAATTGTCTTTTAAAAGATAAAACGCCTGCATGCAGTATGCAGTAGAAAATTCGTTTTTTGCTTTTCCGGTAAACGCTTCAAAAATGTGAACAAAAACGTCGAAACCGGTCGTCGCCGTGACATAAGGAGGCATTGACGAAGTAATTTCGGGATCTATTATTGCTTCCTTCGGATACATACATTCATAGCCGAAACCAGGTTTTTCTCCTGTCGCAGGATTGGACATAACCGAATATCTGTTTACCTCGCTTCCCGTTCCGGAAGTCGAAACTATAGTTATCACGGGAATTGCTTCGTTAGCCGGAGTTTTTAAGTATTCCCATACAGGAATATCTCCTTTTGCCGCAACTGCTATTGCTTTTGCGGAATCAAGCGGACTTCCGCCGCCTAAACCTATTATGAGACCAACGCCCTTTTGCTTTGCTATTTTTGCGGCTTCGTCAATTTCAGTTATCGTGGGGTTAGGCGTTATGCCATCATAAACCGTTGCGGTTATCCCTGCTTCCTTTAAAATTTTAATAAGTTTATCTAAAGTTCCAGTTTTTTGCATCGAGTTTTTTCCGGTAACTATTAAAACGTTACCGGAATATTTTTTGGCAATGTTCCCCGCTTCAGAAATAATGCCTGCGCCAAAATGCATTTTAACCGGATTGTAAATAGTAAAAGATTGCATAAGTTTACCTCTTTTAATAATGTTAATATTAATATTGCAAACTAAATATCGACTATTATATCACAAAATTTTGCGTCTGTGCCGGAATTGAATTCAGGTACCGTAGTTAGATAAAAACGAATTGTTACAAAAATTTAACATAAATGTAATAAAATTGTAATAAAAATCTGTTATGATATTAAAAGGAATAAATTTAGTTATAAGGCAAGCCAAAATTTTAAAATTTAATTATGGAGGAGATGTATGAACAAAAGCAGTAAGAAAAAAATGCTGTTGGGCGTTGCGGCAGTTTCGGCAGTCGTCGGATTATCGTTTCTTGTTTCAGGATGCGCTAAATCTAAAACCCCTGTGGCAGGTCCAAGTTCAAAGACGCCGGCTGGAACACTGACAATTTCGGGTTCTACTATGCTTTACCCGTTAAATTCGGTATGGGCGGTTAAGTATCATAAACTGCATCCGAATGTTACGGTTTCGGTTGCGGGAACTGGTTCGGGTTTTGGAATTTCCAATGCCGCCGACGGCAATATTACCATAGGAGCGTCGGACGCTTATCTCACTAAAGCGTTCAAAAAAAGGTATCCCAATTTAATTAACGTTCCGGTTGCCCTCGACGATGCACAGGTTATCTATAACATCCCTGGAATACCAAACAACGTTAATCTTAAAATGACGCCTAAATTAGTCGCCGAAATTTATATGGGCAAGATTAAAAACTGGGACAATCCTGCATTTAAAAAATTAAATCCGCAATATAAGTTTCCAAATCTTCATATTTTCGTAGTTCACAGAGCGGATGCGAGCGGAACTACGTTTGATTTTACCAGCCTTTTAACCGATACGTCTAAAGCTTGGGCAAAAAAAGTGGGAAGAAGCCTTTCTCCGGATTGGCCTACAGGCAGCGGTTACCTTGGAAGCGATGCAGTCGTCGCCGCCGTTAAAAGCACGGCAGGCGGTATTGGTTATGTCGGCCTTGGCTGGGTTTTGGAATATCATCTTGCTAGCGCCGCTATGTTAAATAAAGCCGGCAATTATGTCGTCGGTTCCGTTAAAACGATAGCCGTCGCGGCTAACTCTGCATTAAAACAGGGCGGTTTTCCGGCTGATTTCGATAAATCTATAGTTTGGAACGTTTCTGCAAAGAACGCATATCCGGATTCAAATTTTGAATTCTGGATGATTAGGAAAAAACAGCCTAATTCCTCTACGACGAAATCTATTAAAGACTTGGTGAACTGGGCTTTAGGTCCGGGTCAGGCTGCAAAATATACTGTTAAGACCGGTTTTGCACCGCTTCCAAAATCTGTTTTACCAAACGTAAAGAAACTTTTAGCGCAGGTAAAATAAAAATTATTAATGATTTTATAATAAACGGCGCAATTGGCAGATTAATAAAAATGCCTTATTGCGCCGTTTATTATCGCTATCTTATATAAGGATTACTTGGTTGTTTTTTTTAGAAAAATTAAAAATAATATGCTATAATTAAAAAAAATAATCGATACCTAAGCTGAATAAAAAATATACGCCATAAAACAGGTATAATACTTTTAATGTTTAACTTAAAATATAAAGACGATTTTTTTAAATTCATACTATCGGTGTTTGTTTTTGCCGTCGTAGTAATTTTTTTAATTGCAGTTATCGTTATAATATACTATAGCTATCCGTCCATAAGCAGATACGGCATCACTTTTTTATGGAAAAAAGAATGGAATCCTCCGGCGGAAATATTCGGCGCTTTAACTTTCCTTGCCGGTACTTTTTTTGTTACCTTTCTTGCTCTAATTTTTGCAGTTCCATTAAGCTTAGGTACAGGAATTTTTTTACAGGAATACTGCCCTCTTTTTTTAAGAGGAATTTTTACGGTAATCATTGAAATGCTCGCAGGCATACCAAGCGTAGTTTTCGGCGTTTGGGGCGTTTTGACCGTAGTCCCTTGGATAAGGGAATCCGTCGAGCCTTTTTTTAGCAGGCATTTTTCTGGAGTGCCTTTTTTAAAAGTTGAAGAAAATATAGGCTACGGCGTTCTTGCGGCCAGTATAATCGTGGCTTTTATGATATTGCCGATAATAGCTTCTATTACTAAGGATTCGCTGTCTTCCGTACCCAAGCTGGCTAAAGACGGAGCGCTGGCAATGGGAGCTACAAAATTGGACGTAATAAAAGACGTTTCTATGCCATATGCTCTTAACGGAATATACGGAGGAATAATTTTAGGATTTGGAAGAGCTATAGGCGAAACTATTGCTACAGTGCTTCTAATAGGAAATCAGGCTATTGTTCCAAAATCCTTATTCAGCGTCGGATATACTATATCTTCAATGCTTGCCAATACTTTTACTTTTGCGGTTATCAGTCCTATATATGCGTCTGCGGAAGTCGAACTGGCGCTTATTCTTTTGCTAATAAGCCTTATAGTTAATATCGTAGGAAGAAATATTTTGAATCGAGTCATAGGCGGAAGATTCAGCAGGTCCCAGTTTGGCGGCGGTTGATGAAATATAAATAATTAAAATATAAATAATAACGGCAATAATAATAACTAATTTATAGACTATAAATACAATAATATATAACATAATATAACATAAAAAATGGAACATCAACAATACGATCAATCCTTTCCCGTCGATAAAGGTTATCTTATAAGAAAAAAAATATATAATAACCTTGCATTTCTGTTTGCGATAGGAGCTTTTCTAATTGGAGCATTCCCCGTTTTTCATATTATTTATAAAGCTATTGCTATAGGATACAAATATCTTAACTGGAATTTTATATCTACTTTGCCGACAGGTTTTCCTATAGGCGCTGAGGGCGGCATATTAAACGCCATTATAGGCGACGTATATCTTGTCGTTATAGCATCGGTCTTAGCAATTCCTCTGGGCGTCGGGACGGGTTTATATTTATCCCTTTTCGGTAAAAAAAGAACAAACTATTTTTTAAGGCTTTTAAACGAGCTTATGATAGGAATACCATCTATAGTATGGGGTATCGTGGGATTTTATATATTTTCCACTAATGCAGGATTTGGTTTTCATTTAGGATTTTCTGCCCTTGCAGGAGGTTTGACTCTAGGATTTATAATGACGCCGATAGTAGTATTGCTTACGGAGCAGGCTGTTAATCAGATTCCTGCAAGTTATATAGAAGGAGCTCTTGCGTTGGGAGCTACTAAATTTCAGGCTACAAAATCGGTCATATTGAAGGCGGCTCTTGGCGGTATATTTATCGGGATACTGCTAGGGGTAATGAATATTATCGGTCAGACTGCGCCGCTTTTGTTTACTAATTACTATAACACCGGTTTGCCGACTGGAGTTACCGGTCCCGGAGGGGCGGTGGGAGATATGGCTATGCTCATTTTTATATATATTCACGAACCTTCCAGGATATTGCATTACAAAGCAGAAGCGGCTTCGGTCGTTTTATTGCTGTTTATATTTTTATTAGACCTTGGATTAAGGCTGATAAACTATTTAGTTAAAAAATTTATTCTATAAAAAAACAAAAAAGGAATCATAATTTTATGCCAAATGAGAACAACTACTTAAAACAGGTAAAATCGTCCGACGGCAATATTGATAATATAATAGTAAACGTTAAGAATTTAAATTTTTATTATGGGAAATATCATCTGCTAAAGTCGATAAATCTTTATTTTAAAAAAAATTCGGTGTGCACGCTTTTAGGACCTTCGGGATGCGGCAAATCGACTTTTTTAAGAACTATTAATAGGATGAACGATTATACCGAGGGCGCAAAGCTGACCGGCGAAGTTTTGATAGACGGAAAAAATATATACGATAAGTCGGTTGACGTAGTGGAGTTAAGGCGCAATATAGGCATGGTATTTCAAAATCCTAACCCGTTTCCTAAATCTATATTTGAAAACGTTGCTTTCGGACTAAAAATTCACGGCATAAAAAATAAGGATTTTATTGTTGAAAGAGTAGAAAAGTGCCTTAAATATGCGGGTCTTTACGATGAAGTCAAAGATAAACTGAATAAGTCCGCTTTATCTCTTTCCGGAGGCCAGCAACAGAGATTATGCATAGCAAGGGCGATAGCAACCAATCCTTCGATATTATTAATGGACGAACCGACGGCATATCTGGATCCGGTTTCAACCAGTATTATACTTGATTTGATTAATTCTTTTAAAAAATATTATACTATTATAGTCGTCAGTCACAATGTTCAGCAGTCTGGCAGAATTTCAGACTACAGCGGGTTTTTTTTAGACGGTGAGCTGATTGAATTCGATGAATCGGGAATTTTTTTTACCAGGCCTAAAGACAAAAGAACGGAAAACTTTATAACAAGCAGATATTAAAAATAAATATAAAAAGAGGGGTTACGGTGAATATTTTAGATAGCGAGTTGATGAAATTAAAACGCGGCGTCGTCGAGATGGGAGAAATAGTTGCAAGTCAGCTGAGCAGCGCAACCAAATTTTTATTTGAAAGAGATAAAAATCTTGCAGAACAGACGATTAAAAACGATTTGAAAGTTAATTCGCTTGAAGTAGGCATAAACGAGAGTTGTATAAAGATGCTTGCCCTTTACCAGCCAGAAGCTGCGGACTTAATGTTTATAACGACTACTATGAAAATAATAACCGACCTTGAAAGAATGGGTGATTTATGCGCTTCGATATGCCAAATCGGGTTAAAACTTACCGACGGGCCGTCTTTTTTGGAACAATTTAAATGTGTTTATTCATATTTTGAAGATGTTGCGGCAAGGGATGACGAGATGCTTAAAATGGCTATTAAGATGTTTTCGGACGGGGTTAAAGAAAATTTAGGGCTTAAAGACGTCATTATAAAAGACGAAAACGTTATAGACTTACTTTCGCATAAAATAGTTGTGGATATAATAAATAATTCGATAAAAAATTTAAATACCTTAGAAAATAATATAACCTATATCTTTATAGCCCGCAAGTACGAAAGGTTTGCCGATCATGCCCAAAAAATTATGGAACTTTTGCTTTATATGGACCTCGGCAAAGATTTAAGGAATTTGCCGGAGTATTAATCTTTTAATCCCATGCCGAGAGCACTGTAAACGCTAATCACATCTTCCTTAACCGATAAATTTTGATTTATGAGATTGTATTCCGCATTAAGCAAGTTTTCTCTATAGGTAAGATAAGTTATTTTAGAAGAAATTCCGGTTTTATACTGTGCTTTATAAATATTGAAAAGTTTTAGCGCATAACGGTAATTTTTTTCATAACTTTTCAATGTTTGCATATCTTTCTGGAAATCGGCAAGGTCGCTGTCTGTTTCGCTGAATGCGTTTATTACCGTATTTCTATAATTCAATACAGCCTGCTGATACTGTAGTTTAGACCTTTCATAAATGCTTATATTTGTTTTATAATTAAATATGGGTGCAAGAATATCTAATCCGAAATTCCAAACGCTGTTTGCATCGTCGATAAAATTACCTAAGCTGGGGCTTGCGTATCCGTAACTTCCGGTAAGGTTAAATACGGGAAAAAAATTGGCGAGACTTTCTTTTTTAGCGTAAGCATATGCAAGAACGTTATATTCCGCTTCTTTAACATCAGGTCTTTGGGTTAAAATTTCCGACGGAATATTCGGCGGTATTAACTTAGAATAACGGTTGACGCCGAAATTCAGAACATTTTTTATGTTAGATTTGACCGTCAGCTTAAATCTTTCCGGAAATTTTCCAAGATAATAGGCAAGCGTATTTTGCGTAATGTCTTTTTGCTTTATAGCGTCGTTTAGGCCGGTTCTTAAAATTTCAAGGTTTGTTTTTGTATTTACCAGGGGCTCTGCATTTATAAGACCGTCTTTATACTGCACATCATAAAGTTTTAAAATCTCTTTTTCCGCTTTGTACTGTTTTTTTAAATTAATTACGGATTCTTTCAAAGCCTTAATTTGAAAATAAGCCTGCGCAACATTGCTTATAAGGGTAAGTTTAACCACGTCGGCATCTTCTTTGGATACAGAGACGTTAGCTTTTGCCTGTTTGACGGCATTATTGATCTGATTCCATACGTCTATTTCATAAGAGGCGCTAAATCCGGCTTGGTTTAGGTTGTATATTACGGTAGGCGACGAACCGGAAGTCGAACCGCCGGAAGATAAAGCGGTTTGATAAGACGGCATTTTATTTCTTGTCGCTTCGTAGCTAAAATTAACGGTCGGAAACAGGTTGGATTCGTTCTGCGAAACGTATGTTTTTGCTACCTGTATATTTTTTATAGCGATTAGATAATTTAAATTGTTTTTTAATGCCTTTGATACTAAATCATCAAGTTTATTGCTTCCAAAATTTTTCCACCAGTCATTTTTTATTTTAAAATTTTTGTTATTTAACGCATATTTAAATCTCTTAGGGATTTTAACCGTAATTTTTTTTGGATGCGTAAATAAACTGCATCCGCTAAGAAAAAACATAGACCCTAAAGCCGTAAAAAAAAATAAGAGCAAAACTTTTTTAATTTTCATAATTTTTTCGTTTTAGTTTGTATCTTTTTTTATGTTGTTTTTTTATTGACTGAATTTTAAATTTATTATATTCTAATTATACTGACTATAAAGTCATATTGTCAATTAAAAAATTTATAATTTAATAATCTATTTTAAATTTAAAGGTATCGATATGATTAAACGTTTTATAATAGTTTTGCTTGTTTTGATAGTTATTTTCGGAGGAATATTCGGATATAAAGCTTATAAGGGCTACGAAATGGGACAGTTTATGAAAAAAAGGAAGTTTCCTCCCGTTTCGGTATCGGTAGCCGTTTCTAAAATAGGAGACTGGCAGCCTTATATACATACTATAGGAAACGTATCAGCTATAAATTCGGTTAACGTAACGACTCAGGTTGCAGGACAGGTTAACGGCATATATTTTAAATCGGGAGAGTTTGTTCATAAAAATCAGGTTTTGGTTACTCTCGACGATTCTCTTCAGATTGCCCAGTTAAAACAATACAAATCCCAGTTTATAGCCGATAAATTTAACTATGAGCAGTACAAAAAAGCCTATGCTCAAAATGCCGTTTCTAAAGCATCGTACATATCTATGCTCTCTACATTAAGGCAGAACGAAGCGCAAATCGCCCAGGCGGAAGTTACTATAGCCGATATGACGATAAGAGCGCCTTTTTCCGGAATAGTAGGGATTAGAAATTCAAGTTCGGTAAACCTCGGTCAGTACATAAATCCAGGTGCAAATATAATACCGCTTTATTCTATCAACCCGATTTATATAGACTTTACCATGCCGCAGAACGATTTGCACAGTTTAAAGGTAAATCAAAAAGTTAAGATTAAGTTAGATTCATATAATAAAATCTTTTATGGCAGAATAAAAACTATAAGCATAGACGTAAATACCGTTTCACGCAATATAACCGCCAGGGTTATCGTGAACAATAAAGGAATGTATTTAAGGCCGGGAATGTTTGTTACGGGAAGAGTTTTCCTACCCGTAATACATAACGTCGTAACGGTTCCGGCAACCGCTGTAACTTATAATCCATACGGCGATTTTGTTTACGTAGTCGTTAAGAAAAACGGCGTAAATATCGTAAAAACGGATTATGTTAAGACCGGAGAGGAAAGAAACGGAGTAGTCGTTATACTTAAAGGCTTAAAACCAGACGAAAATGTAGTTACCGCAGGACAGGTAAAACTGAGAAATGGCATACCTGTAGCCATAAAAAACAAAGGCGCGGATAATAAAGGCAAAAGTAAAATTAAAGCAATAGTAAAAGATAAAAGGTAATTAAATGAACGAAATAAAGCCGCAAAAAACTAAAAGTTTTACCGACATATTTATTCAGCGCCCGGTTCTCGCAATAGTCATAAGCCTCGTTATATTTATACTTGGAGCAAGGTCTCTTTCCGAATTGACGTTAAGGGAATATCCGAAAGTAAAAGATACCCTTATTACCGTTCAGACGGCATATCCCGGCGCAAGCGCGCAGGTAGTGCAGGGGTTTATTACAATGCCTTTGGAGAGAGCTATAGCTTCTTCTGAAGGTATAGATTATATGACTTCGACGAGCACCGAAGGCGTAAGCACTATCCAGGTTTTTATGAAATTAAACTTCAGCTCTAACGCCGCTCTTGCTGAGGTGCTTTCTCAGGTTAATTCCGTACTAAACCAGTTGCCCAAGCAGTCGCAACTTCCCGTTATTACAAAGACTAGCGTTACCAATCTTGCTTATTTATATCTGGCATTTACTTCTAATACGCTGTCAAGTTCTCAAATTACGGATTATTTAACCAGGGCGGTCCAGCCTAAAATTCAGGCGGTAAGCGGAGTCGGCCAGGTTCAGATTTACGGCAATAAACAGTTCGGCATGAGGATATGGCTCAACCCAAAAAAAATGGCGGAATTTAACGTTACGCCGATAGACGTTTCAAATGCGCTTGCTAACAATAATTATATTGCTTCAAACGGTTACACTAAAGGAAATTACGTTCAGGTTAATATTTCCGCCGATACGCTTTTAACAAGCGTGAAACAGTTTAGAAATTTAGTCGTTGCCGACGACGACGGCACTTTGATAAGGGTTAAAGATATAGGAACGGTAGAAATGGGAGCCGTAAGCAATGACGCGGGAAATATAATGAACGGTAAAAGAGCGGTAGTTATGGGTATTTTTACGACTCCTACGGCAAATCCGCTGACCGTCGTAAAAAAACTTACAGGTATGATTCCTTCGTTAAGAAAACAGCTGCCTGCGCATATGAAACTCAGGGTTGCGTTTAACAGAACTATTTTTATAAGCAGTTCTATTAACGAAGTTATTAAAACGGTTGTAGAAACCCTTATAATAGTTATAATAGTTATATTTTTATTTCTCGGTTCGGCAAGAAGCGTGGCTATTCCAGTAATAGCTATACCTCTATCTATAATAGGCGACCTGTTTATAATGTATTACCTAAATTATTCAATTAACTTGCTGACGCTTTTAGCTTTCGTCCTTGCTATAGGCTTGGTCGTGGACGACGCTATTATAGTAGTCGAAAACGTAAGCCGTCATATCGAAGAAGGTAAAAAACCTTTCGACGCGGCTATTATTGCGGCAAAAGAGCTCGGCGTGCCTATTATTGCTATGTCTATCACTTTAGTGGCGGTTTTTCTCCCGATAGGTTTTATGGGCGGTCTTACAGGGGCATTATTTACTGAATTTGCTTTTACTCTTGCCGGAGCGGTGCTTATTTCCGGAATTCTTGCATTGACTCTTTCGCCGATGTTGACGTCTAAATTTTTAAAAGAGGATATGGGTAAAAAGGGGCTTACGCATTTTCTAGACGTAACTTTTGAAAAAATAAAAAATATATATTTAAAAATACTTCACGGCGTTCTTGATTACAAACCGGTGGTAGCGCTGGTTATAATAGTCGTTTTAACCGCCGCATATTTTTTGTTTGTTACCACAAAAAGCGAGCTGGCTCCCACGGAAGATCAAGGCGTTATTTTCGTACAAGGTACAGCGTCGCCCACTTCGACTTATAAAAATTTAAAACATTACGCAAAGCAGATAGGGCATATTTACGATTCTTTTCCGCAAATGAACAGGTATTTTATGGCATTGGGAGCTTCAGGCAACAATACCTTAATATCAGGTATGATTCTTAAGCCGTGGAGTCAGAGAAAGTTAACCCAGATGCAGCTTACCCCTATGGTACAGGAAAAACTAAATTCTATAACGGGTTTGCATCTTGCGGCGTTTGCGCTTCCGAGCCTTCCCGGTTCGCAGGGTCTTCCCGTTATGTTTGTTATAACATCTACGGATAATTATCTTGAAATGAGAAGCGTTGCGCTTCGGCTCGAGCAAAAAGCGATGCAGAGCGGGCTGTTTTTGTATATGGACAAAGACCTAAAGTACGATGAACCCCAGATAAAAATTATTATAAATAAAAACAAAGCACAGAGTATGGGCATTAATATGGCGACGATAGGCGATACGCTTTCTACTATGCTGAGCGAAAATTACGTAAACTGGTTTGAAATGGATGGTTACAGCTATAAAGTTATACCTCAGGTAATTCAAAAATACAGGTATGACCAAAATTTGTTAAAAAATTATTATGTAACTGCTTCAAACGGTAATATGGTTCCGCTGTCCAGCTTTGTGAGCTTTAAAACCGTTACCGTGCCGGAATCTTTAAATCAGTTCGATCAGCTTAATTCCGTTACTATCTCCGCTATACCCAAACCTGGAGTTACTATAGGGCAGGCGTTGAGTTTTCTTGAAAAAACGTCCAAGAATATTTTCCCTAAAGGTTTTTCGTATAATTTTGCAGGACAGTCGCGCCAGTTCGTTCAGCAAGGTTCTGCCATGATAGTAACGTTTTTCTTTTCCCTGATTATAATTTATCTTGTTCTTGCCGCTCTGTTCGACAGTTTTATCGACCCCGTTATTATATTAGTCAGCGTTCCTATGTCTATAACCGGAGCGTTAATATTTTTAAGTTTAGGTTTTGCGACTATTAATATTTATACGGAAGTCGGACTTGTTACTCTTATTGGACTTGTAAGCAAACACGGCATTCTTATTACAAAGTTTGCAAACGATTTACAAAAAGAAGGCATGGATAAACGATCTGCAATAGAGCAGGCGGCTTCTATAAGGTTAAGGCCGATACTTATGACTACTTTTGCTATGGTTTTCGGCGTCGTGCCGCTTCTTCTTGCTACGGGAGCAGGCGCAGTCAGCCGGTTCGACATAGGTTTGGTTATTGCCGCCGGACTTGGAATAGGCACTTTTTTGACTATATTCATAGTTCCTACGGTATATATGTTTTTCGGCAAAGATTTGCACAAAAACAAAGGGAATACCGATTAATATAGCACGTATAAGTATCACGTATAATGTTGAAGTACAGTAAATAAATGCCGCTTAGGCGTCATTGCGTTTATTTTCGAAGTCTTGGATCGACGAGAGCGTAAGCGATATCGGCCAAAAGGTTGCCGATAAGAGTGAGCACGGCGCCTATTACCAGTATTCCCATTATAGTCGGGTAGTCTCTCGCGAGGACGCTTTGATAGAAAAGTCTTCCCATTCCGTTTATATCGAAAATAGTTTCTATGATAACGCTTCCTCCTATAAGTCCGGGAACGCTTAATCCGAGGATAGTGATAAACGGAATCAGGGCGTTTTTCATGGCATGCTTGTATATTACGGTGCGTTCTTTAAGCCCTTTAGCTCTTGCCGTCAGGATATAATCCTGCCTGTAAACTTCAAGCATATTGCCCTTTAAATAGCGGGAAAGTCCGGCTATACCTCCGAAACCTGCAACAAATACGGGCATGATTAGGTGTTTTGCTATATTTGCGATTTTGTCCCACCACGGGAGAAAATTATAACCGGTAGAGGTTATACCTCCTATAGGCAGTAAGTGCAAATCTATTCCGAAAAAAATAATTAAAAGAAGCGCGACCCAGAAAGACGGCGCCGCAAAACCGATAAAAACCAATACCGTCGTAATTTTATCAATGAGGGAGTCGTGCTTAACGGCAGACATAACTCCTATAGGAATAGAAAATAGAAATATAAAAAACATAGCAAGTGTATTTATTATTATAGTAATACCGATAGTTCTTTTAATTTCGATAATGACGGGTTCGTGGTTTGCGGTAAAAGAAACCCCGAAATTAAGGGTGGCTATCCGTTTAAGCCAGTCGTAATACTGAGTTAGAAGAGGTTTGTTCAAACCGTAAAGTTTTGTGAGCATCTCCCTCGAAGCAGCCGAAACCTTCGGATTTAAACCCAACTGTTCGGTAAGGGGATTGCCCGGCGCAAGGTGTATAACGAAAAATGATATTAAAGTGATGCCTATTAAAATAGGTATCATAAAAAAAATTCGTTTTATAATATATATTCCCATAATGTAAACGTTGCCCTAAAAAAAATATTTTATTTTTATAAAGCTATATTATATATTATAATATTCGATAATTAAAATTAAAAATTTGATTTAAATCATGAACGAAATAATAAACGCTTTTAAAAAAAATAAACTTGCTTTATGC
>JAJZLA010000254.1 GCA_021803845.1 bacterium
TTACTTTTTTGTTTTTATTTTAGCGATTTATTTTTGTATTTAAATAAGGTAGAATTTCTTCAAATGAAGTAACGCCTTCTAAAAACTTTTCTTTTGCGGAATCCGCCAGAGTTTTCATGCCGTTTTTTACGGCAATTTTTTCTATTTCCGATTCGGCGGGGTTACTGTTTATAAGTCCCCTGATTTCATCAGTTACATCCAGCATTTCGTATATAGGAACTCTTCCTTTATAGCCGGTTTTGTTGCAGACTGGGCATCCCTTGGCTTTATAAAGTTTAATATAATTATTTCCGTTGCCGGCAACGGAAATCCCAAGATTATTGAAGGCTTCGGGCGGCAGTTCCTCCTTGCATTCCATACATAATTTTCTGATAAGCCTTTGCGCTATTATCAGGTTAAGGCTCGAGGCGACGAGAAAAGGTTCGGCTTTCATATTTATGAGTCTGGTAACGGTGGAAGAAGCGTTATTGGTATGGATGGTCGAAAGCACAAGGTGTCCCGTAAGCGCCGCCTGAATAGCTATAGAAGCGGTTTCGGTATCCCTTATTTCTCCGACCATAATTATATCCGGGTCCTGCCTTAAAAACGACCTGAGGGTTTCCGCAAAATTAAAATACACGTTTGTTTTTTCGTTTTTAAGTTTTTCGTTTACCTGAACCTGATTAATCCCTGGAAAATCGTATTCGATAGGGTCTTCCGCGGTAGATATATTTAAAGACACGTTATTTAATTCATTTAATATGCAATAAAGCGTTGTTGTTTTTCCGGCTCCGGTAGGTCCCGTGACGAGTATCATTCCGAAAGGCTTATGTATTGCCGATTTTAAAATATTTAAATGCGACTGGGAAAAGCCTATTTTATTTATGTCAAAAATAAGCGAGGATTTATTTAATATCCTCATTACGATTTTTTCGCCGAACAGCGTAGGAATACAGGATACTCTTATGTCTATTTCGTGCCCTCCCATCGATACCGTGATTCTGCCGTCCTGAGGAAACCTCTGTTCGGTTATATCCATATTTGACATGTTTTTTATGCGCGATATTATATTTAACTTTGCAGTCGGAAGCGTGTTGGAATACTCAATGAGCCTTCCGTCTATCCTGAATCTTGTTCTCGAAAATTTTCTGTAAAATTCGATATGTATATCGCTTGCGCCGCGCTCGACCGCATCGTTTATGACTTTATTTATATATTTTTCCACGGCGCTCGCGCTGTTTTTATCCTTGGTTATATCGCTTATTTCATCAGTTTCGGCGGCCGCGCGTCCGGCGTTATCGTCGTTTTTAAATTGTTCGAGAAAAAATGAAGCATTGTAATATTTGGACATAGCGTTTAATATCTGCGAATAAGGAGCGACGGAATATACCGCCGGAATGCCGGTAAAAAAAGAAATATCGTCTATTATTTCATTTCTTGTCGGGTCGGCGGAGGCTATGCATAGAATGTCTTTTTCTATTTTATAAGGTATGGCGCGGAACTTTATGGCTTTTTCAGGAGGAATCATATTTATTATATTTTTGGGAATATCCAGGGCGCCTATATCGACCGAATCTATTTTGAAATATCCGGATAAAAATACCGATAGTTCGGTTTCTTTTATTTTTCCTTCGTCTATAAGGATTTTTAAAAAAGGTTTCGCCGGCAAATCTTCTTTCGCCGTTGCATTTTCTAAATCGGCTCTGGTTATAAAAGAATTAGATACGAGAATTTCGCCAAGCTTAGAATCTTCCGTCCTTTTTTTAGCAGGATTAGCAGGATAAGTTAAGTTGCCGCCTGTTTTATTTGCCTGAGGAATCATATGATTTTTATCATTAAAATTATTTTATTAAAAAATTATATCATTTAAAAACATTACTGACAATAATTTTAGTATTCCCAAATCCCGATTTAGAAATTTATTTTCTGGATTCCCGCCTACGCGGGAATGACTTTGAGAGGATTTATCGTTTCACTCTTTGGGTGTCATTCCTGCGAAAGCAGGAATCCAGAATTTAACTATAACTGAAATACTTAAAACAGTTTCTAAATCGGAATTTGGGGTATTGAGTTAAATTTAACGGTTTGAAATAATTAAAATAATTAAGATTGACATAAATTCTTTAAATTATATAATAATATATAATAATAAATACCTTAAATAATATAATATAATATAATATAATTTATATTTTTGTATCGATAATCAGGGAGAGGCGTTATGCCTAAAGTGCTTGACGTAAAAGTTATCCCGCACAGAAATTATTTAATGGCGGATACTCCGGACCAAAAGCTTTTTATAGAATTAAAACTCGGAACAAAGCTGGAATCCGGTCCTAATTTGCCGCTATCTATAGCTTTTATCGTCGATACTTCAGGGTCTATGCGGGAGATTGTTTCCAGTTCGCCGGTAAATACCGGGAAAACCGAAACTTTAGACGAAAATATTCATAATAATATAGTGAGCGGCGTTGATTCCGAATCCAAAATAGGAATTTTAATCGGCGGATTAAAGAAATTCGTGAGTTCGTCCAAATTAAAAAATACCGACAGAATCAGCCTCGTTAAGTTTGACGATAATGCCGAAGTTTTACTCCCTTTTACAAACGTAGAGGATAAAAATAAAGACGAAATAGTTCGAGCCGTCGAAAGCCTGACGAATTATAGCGGCGGAACCTGTATGGGCGCAGGATTAAAAGAAACTTTAAATTTAATTTCAAAAGAAACCGGAAACAGAAGAATTATTATGCTCACCGACGGACAGACCTCCGATGAGGATTTAGCGAGAGAAATATCGTCCGAACTGGCAAAATTAAATATACCGGTAATAGCTATAGGTATAGGCGAAGACTGGAACGAGAACCTGATAACTTTCATTACGGATAAAACTCAGGGAAAGCCTTTTTACGCTTCGACCGAACCTTTAAACAGGCAGTTCACGGATACCGCAAATAATCCCGCAGGCAATATAGCCATTAAACCGTCGGACATTCCGGAGACTATGATAAAAGAATTAGACCGCGCCGTAAACGAAACGCTTACGGGGGTATCCATGACTATAAATACCGCAAAAGACGTTATAATAGACAAGATAACCAGAGTCTATCCGGAAGTTTCGGAAGTAGATATCGGTATAAAACCGCATTCCTTAGGCAGTATAAATCCGGAAGAAAATGCGGTGTTTATAATAGAATCTACTATACCCGAACGCGGATCTCTAAAATCCCGCCTTATGCAGTTGAGTTTGACATACAATGTTCCGTGCGAAAATTATCGCGGCGAAAATCCTCCCGAAGACGTTATTGTAGAATTTACGGCGGACGAATCAAAAGCCTCCGTTATAGACCAGGAGGTTATGCAGTGGGTTCAGCAAAGAAACATCGGCGGATTAATGGAAAAAGCAATACAGGAAGCTGTGGACGAACCTTCTAATGCCTCAAGAACGCTCGATATGGCAAGGCGCATGACTATAAAGCTCGGAAACAGCGCCATGACTAAAATAATAGAACTTGCGCAAAACGAAATAAGGGAAAATAATACCATAAGCAGTGGAACATCAAAAACTCTCAGGATAGGTTCAAAAACAAAAACAGTTAAAATAGGTTCGGAAAAAGACGGGCTGTCCGATGAGCAGATAAGAAAACTTGCAGGGACTTAACTAAGATGCGGAAAATATAAAATTAAAACGGA
>JAJZLA010000255.1 GCA_021803845.1 bacterium
ATCAAGCACAATGTTAGTTTAGAAGAAAGAAAGAAAATAGCGATGGAGAAACTATATAAAATAATATCGCTTGGAAACAAAATAATAAACGAATTCTATATAAATATTATATCCGCCGAAAACAACGATATTAAAAATGCGGGCCATGTCGTTTATCATTCTAATATAATATCGATTATACAGATAATATCGATTAACTGCGCCGAATTTAACATTTTATAATTTTCTAATTTTTAATTAATTTTTCGGAATTATGCACCTGACAAAGCGAGATTGGTTAGCTTCGCTGGACTTCGTCCGCTTCGCTCGCAATGACATAACAGGCAGTCATTGCGAGCATATCTTTTATATATAAAAGATGGAAGCAATCTCGCTGTATTGTATGACGAATACAAAACTTTGCTTTTTAAAGTGCATAATTCAGTAATTTTTTAATATAACTTTTATAATGGTTTATAAAATTAATGACTATTAAGTCACTTTATGATAAAATTTAATTAATGTACTCTAAAGAATATAAGAACTGGATTTTATTATTGCTTGTAGCATTTTTTTTTATGGTTATGCTCGATATGAGCATAGTAACTATAGCTATACCGAAAATCATGTCAAGCTTAGGCGTAAACCTTGAAGACGTGGACTGGGTAATGATAGCTTATAACGTGGCTACGGCAATAATAATTATGCCTATAACGTTCATAATAAGAAAAATAGGGCTAAAGATACCTATAGCCCTTAGCATAATATTTTTTACTATTTCTTCCGTAGCTTGCGGTTTTGCCACCTCTATAAATATGCTCATAACATTCCGTGTCGTACAGGGGCTTTCGGGCGGAGGCATTGCGCCTCTTGGATTAGCGCTTATGGGCAGGGTTTTTGAACCGCATGAAAGAGGAAAAGCTATGGGAATATGGGGCATCGGGGCAATGGCCGCCCCGGCTATAGGACCTACCCTCGGCGGCTGGATTACCGACCATCTTACGTGGAGATGGGTATTTTTCGTTAACGCTCCTATCGCGGTAATAACTCTCATAGGAATACTTATAATTATGGAGGATGACCATAAAGGGCTTAATTTTAAAGCAAATTTCGATTTTTTCGGTTTTGCTTTTTTTGCAATAGCTATAGCATTCATACTCGTCGCTTTTAATGAAGGACAGAATAAAGGATGGGATTCGAGCTACATTCATATCTGCGAAATTTTAAGCGCGGCAGGATTTTTTATGTTCTTTTTATTTGAGCCGTTTATTTCCCATCCTCTTATAGATTTTAAAATATTTAAAAATTATAATTTTACGCTTATAACTTCTATTAACGCGGTCAGGGCTATAGCCTTGTTCGGCTCGCTGTTTATTATGCCGGTATATTTAGAAAACATAATGGATTACACTCCTTATATGACCGGTCTTATTATGATGCCGTCGGCGATAGCGGTCGCATTATCAGCCCCTCTTTTCGGCAAAATGGCGGATAAATGGGGGCCAAAATATTTTATTATTTTCGGCATGCTGACGACGGCTATCTCCCTCTTTTTATACTGGAATCTTTCAACGCAGTCAAGCCTCTACGATATAATATATCCTTCAATTATAAGAGGCATCGGGCTTGGCATGTTATACTCGCCCATTATGAGCGCAGGCTTAAATTCGGTCAAAAAAGATCAGATACCGGAAGCATCCGGACTGCTGCCTATAACCATGAGGCTTGCTTCCGGCTTCGGCATCGCTTATTTTGCAAACTATCTGGCGACAAAAAAGGTATATTACCTTACGAGATACGGAGGCAAAATAAACTACAAAAACTACGCTTTTATTAAAATAAAATCGACGTTTAACGGTAACGGGCTTTTTAAAGCAAATACGGGAGTTCTGGCTAATTCTGCAAAAATTAATCCGGGCATGGGTTTTATAGATTCCATAGTAAAAATGCTTGCGACCGTCCAATCTTACGACGACGTATTTGTAGTTGCCGGAGTCATATGCCTTTTTGGAATTTTGCCGGCTCTTATGCTGAAAAATAAAATACATCGTTAATCGTTTAAATATTTATATAAAATTTTCCCTTTACGAGAATAAATTATTTTTGAAGGTTCTATTTTTAAAATAAAAACGCCGCCTATATTTTCTCCCGTATGAACATAATGTTTTTTACCGTTTATTTTTACCAAAGCCGTATTGCCGCCCGTAAATATTAAAGCCACTGCCCGCTTATTTTTGCCTGAAAATCCTTTAAATTTTAAATCTTTGACGATGTTGCTTAAATTTCCTCCGTTATCAAAACTGCGATTCGGGTTCATGAAATCCGGAGCCGGTTTTGCGACATAGTCTGCGGCTCCGTTTTTTTGCGGCTTTGAAGGCAGAATAAAAAGCCTGCTGTATTTTCCGTATTTTTTATTCGGAATATTAAAAATATCCTTAAGCGGTTTTTTCGATAATTCCGTCGATTCGGCTTTTGGCACTCTATCTTTGCCGTTAACGCTTAAATTTAATTTAATAATTCCCTTGCTTCTATGAGCCGGCTTATATGTAACATTTAGTTTTTTATTATTTCCGTCTTTAAATCTGCTTAACATCGATAAAACCGCTATAAATAAAAAAAATGCAAAAAGAATAACGGCAAATTTTTTAATTTTCGATTTCATTAGTCCCTCTTTATATTAAAATTTATTTTTATTTAAAACCCACAAGTTCTGCGCTTATAATTGCATCTATTTTTCTGCCGGATTTAATATTAATTTTTTTTATTTCGAACGGAAACGATTTAAGCGTATTTATTAATGAAAACAACGCATCGACGTCTGAAAAATTACTCAATACCACCTTAAAGTTCGTTGTTTTTAAATAAGTATCTTTGGCATTTTTCATATTTTCCGTCTTTTGGATATTGATTCCGATATTAAATCCGTTTTCTTTTAAATATCGCGCATAAGATAAAAAAGATACCATATAGCTATAAAACCCATGCTTTCCGGCCGGAAATTTAATAGTTTTAATCTTATTGTCTTTTTTAAGATGAATTTTTAACTGCCTGACGGTATTTTTTTCGTAAATATAAGATTGCTTTAATTTATAAAAACCTTTTATAGAAGGTATTAACCCATACAGTAATATATAAGCCGAGGCTAAAGATAATAAAATTAATATTACCGGCCTTTTGTTCTTAATTTTTTTCATTTTGTATTTTTTTAATTTGTGTATTTTCAATATTAGTTTACTTATTTATTTTAATAATCCTAAAAATTTCATAGACGGTTTTCCCGACTTGCCGAAGAAATATTTAACGCTTAAGGTTTTTTTATAATACAATTTTTTAGATATCGTATTATAATCATGAGAGAATTTTCTATAACCGCCGGTATCAAAAACGGTTGCGCTAAAAATATACCGGGTTTTCGATTTTATAATATTTATTTTTTTTATTTTGACGGTTTTAGGTAGAAGCACAAAAAAATTTTTCAAATAATTTACGATATTAACTTTAGAAAAATGTCCGTTAAATATAATTTTGCTTTTATCTTTATCTATTTTTAAAGATAAAACTGAGATTTTCTTGTTCATTTCCTTTATTTTTTGCCGTTCGTAAACTGTTTTTTTTCCATAAGATATAATCATTGTTTCTATAAAAAAAATAGCAAATATTAAAAAAGCAATATAAATGTTTTTTGTTC
>JAJZLA010000256.1 GCA_021803845.1 bacterium
GTCATATATTTAAACTCGGAGAAAAATATTCAAAAGTTTTAAGCGCAAAATTTCTTGACGAAAAAGGCGAGTCTAAATATTTCGTCATGGGCTGTTACGGTATCGGCGTCGGCAGAACTTTACAGACCCTCGTCGAAGTATTGTCCGACGAAAACGGTATAAATCTTCCGGTATCTGTTAGTCCTTTTGCGTTAGCCGTCGTCAATCTTAACGTTAACGACGAAAAGATTACGGAAATTTCCGAAAAGATTTACGCGGATTTAACCTCTATGGGAGCCGACGTCCTTTACGACGACAGAAAACTGTCCGCCGGCATTAAACTTAAAGATATAGACCTTATCGGAATCCCTTTTAAAATTGTCATAGGAAACAGAACCGTTAAGGAAAACAAATACGAACTCGAAATAAAAAAAGACTCCTCAAAAGAATCTTTCGACAGTCTCGACGCTTTATACTCAAGAGTCAAACAGCTCATTTTTTAATCGGACGAACCGCCCGTTTTTACGCTCAGCCGAAACCGCTGCTATATCCGCCGCTGCCGCAAGAACTGCCGGACGATCCGTAGCCCGAACTATATCCGCCGCTGCCGCAACTGCTGAATGAACTAATTCTTTTGACGGGATTTTCAGCGCCGCATATCGGACATTTTATATCCTCGGCTTTATCGATTAGTCTCTGATAAACTTCAAATATTTTTCCGCATTTTTTACATTCGTATTCATATATAGGCATAATAACTCTTTACCTCCTTTATAACTTTTTAATGCGTTTTGTTTTATTACAATCTAATAAATATTATACCATATTAGCAGCGTTATTGGTAGTTTTATCGTTTGATAGACATTTATAAAACTGGATAATGGATAAGCCGCCCGTGTTTTATTGTATCTTTTTATAATTTTACAGCGTTCCGGTAACGAGCTTTATATAATATTTATCTGTATTAAGTTTGTATAAAGTGTTTAGATAATTTAATTTAGCGGCTTTATATTCGTCGAGCGTCCTATCCAAATTAATTAAAGCCGTCATTCCCGCTTTGTATCTGTTAGTAGTAATCCTAAGCGTTTGCTTGGCGTTTAAAGCGGCAAGATTGGCAACGCCGGCGTTAATCAAGTCTGTTTTATACTGCAGATATGCTTTTCTAACCTGCATTTTAATTTTGTCCCTTAAAAGCCCTCTGTATTCAAGCATTTCGTTGTATGAACTTTTAGATTTCTGCAGATTATTATAGTCGTAAAGCCCCGAAAAAATATTGAAATGCAGCATAACGGTAAAAGCATAACTGTATGAATCTTCAGGATGTATAGCCGGTCCGTTACTGAAATAGTCGTATCCTGCTACTAATTTCGGTAAAAATTTTCCGTAAGCCGATTTGACGCCCAATTCCATATTTTTTTTGTTAAGCAGAAGCGCTTGATAATCGGGTCTTTTTCTAAATGCCGTTTTTTGCATAGATGAAATATTAAGGGTTTTTCTTAACGGACTGTTTTTTAGCTTGCTTGTAATTAAATAGTTAGAACTTATAGGAAGCCCAATCGTTATATTTAAAAAATATCTTGCCAGCCTGTAATTTTTTTCGGCGGACGCGAGTTTTTCCTTCATTTTTGCAACTTCTACTTTTGCCCTTAATACGTCGGAAGATACTACCTGGCCTGCTTTAAATAAATTTTCGGAAAGCGTTTTATAATTTTCCGCCGTTTTCAGCATACTTTTCATCAGGTTGACGTATTTTTTAGCCAGTATAACGGAATAATATGCCTTTGCTACGCCGTATAAAACTTCCTGTTTTGCTTCGCTTAAGCCTTTTTTTACGGACTGCATATGAAGCTGAGCTCTTTTATATCCAAAGTATATTTCTCCGCCCATAAATATGGGCTGTTCTATAGAAAACTCCGATTCGTAATTGTGTATCATCCCCGGATTATTTAAAAAACTAGGACTGAAATACGATTGAACGTTACGGTTTGTTAATATTCTCTGATTTAAAACGTTTCCGAAAGCATATAAAGGGTTGTTCGTGTTCATATAAATTTCGTCGAAATTAATTTTTGGAAAAAAACCGCTCATAGCTTCATTTTTCTCATATCCTGCGCCGTTAAGTTTAATTTTTTCCAAACTTAGCATTTTATTGTATTTTAACGCGTATATAAACGCCTGTTTTATCGATATGTCCGGTTCTATAGCCGCTTTAAAGGCAAACGCGTTTTTTGAAAATTTTGACGGAATTAACTGCATCAGCAATGTAACCGACAAAAAAACGGTAAAAATAATTTTTTTGTTTTTATATATTTTATTCATATTCATATATATTAATAATTATATATTTATCGGATTAAGTATTTATATATATTAATTTTATTTTTTTATTTTATTTAGGTAAATTCAATAAGATAGATTTTTCTTTTTTTGAAATGTTTTTATCGTGATTCCCGAATTCTTTTAGGTCTTTAAATATTTTTTCGATTCTTTTGTCGTTAAGTTCGTAACACATCATGACGCCGTCCCTTTTGCAGCTTACTATGCCTTTATTTTTAAGGGATATAAGGTGCTGAGAAACCGTCGCCTGAGAAATTCCCAAAGATTCCCAAATATTTTTAACGCAGGATTTATTGCTTACAAGAACCTCTATTATTTTAAGCCTTATAGGGTGTCCAAGAGTTTTTAGAAGTTCGGCTTCGGTTTTATATTCTTCTCCGATATTAATTTCATTCATAGTAGTTTTGCGCTGATATCCTTATAAATTAATTGCATAGAAATATTTATATATACATATATATAATATTCTTTTTATATTATAATTAATTTAAGCGATGATGTCAATAAAAATTGACAAATAGAGGCTCCCGCATAATTTCGGGAGCCTTAAAATTTGACGGTTTGCCTTTAAGGTTTTTGGTTAGGCTTTAGGCGGTTTAAAAATTAAAACGCAAGATGGATTTGCGAGTTAGCCGCATATTCCATAAAAGTAGCGGCGCCTGCGTATTCAAGTCCGTCAATCATATCCTCTTTTTTAAAGCCGAAAAGATCCATGGTCATCTGGCATGCAATAAGCCTTACGCCTGTTTCCTGGCATAACGATATAAGTTCCGGAACGGAAGCTACGCCGTTTTTCTTAATCATGGATTTCATCATAGAAGTAGCCATTGCCGTCATGCCCGGGATAGCGCCTATAATATTTGGAACCGGCATAGGCATGGCAGGATTTCCGAGCGGAGCGACTTTCAAAGAATCTCCTGCATCTTTTTTGAGTATCTGCAATCCGTAAAACGTAAAAAATATTGCGCTTTCGATATCGAGCGTCGCCGCCGTAGATGCCAGGATAAGCGGAGGGTATGCCATATCCAGCGTTCCGTGAATAGAAATGATAGCCATTTTTGTTTGATCAGCCGTTTTTTTTCTCCTTAAATTAAATTAAACGTTAAAATTAATTTTAAATGCTAAACATAATTAAATACGACAAGTTTTCATGAATGTATAAAATAAAAAGGCCGATATTTTTAAATTTACCATTTTTTAAAATAAATGGCAAGAAAATCTTTTTTACGTTAACATAAAAAAATTTATTTTTTAAGGTTTATTTTAAGAAAAACGGCGGTTTTAGAGTTAAAAAAGATAAAAAAATAGCAAAATTTGACTTTTATATTTCATTTATGCCTTTATTTTT
>JAJZLA010000257.1 GCA_021803845.1 bacterium
TCGGCAGCATCTTCAATTGCAACTAACTACAATCTTGGTTCAAAATCAGGATATTTGCTCGGATTTAAAATCGGGTATCATGCGAATAAAATATTAAACCCGTTTATCGGCGTCAATTATATAAAAAACGAAGAAGGAAGGTCTAACATTATAAATTTAGGCAACGGACTATTTATTAACGAACCATCGGATAGATATAAACAGTTATTAGTCGATTTCGGACTGAAAATTTTATTTTGAAGTTTTATTTTATCAATCAACTTCATAAATGGGACTTTTTTGTTAAATATTGTTTGAGATATGTATCCACTGTATCCGTTTTTGTATCCAAAATAGAAAGGCTTATTTACTGCGGTATTGCATGGTGGGCGCGGCAGGTCTCGAACCTGCGGCTTCCACCGTAGGCGGTATGTCAAAAATATTTACTTTACCAATCCATAGCCCTTTCTAAATTGGAACCGCTGCTTTAGCCCTTATGTTTATATTGATTCACGGATTTGTAATGGGCTGCCTCTTGGATTACCGCTTGGCATAGCCAGCTTTTTATTAGCTGCGGTTATTTTCAGGGAATGGATGTTTCCATTTTGGACAGGTTATTGGTGGGCTGTGTTATGGCGCATTATTCTTGCCGCCGCCCGCCGGCTCGATTGTAGTCCTTATAGTACGTACCTTCTATATAGTCTAGTCAAGCTGTTAAGTGCTCCAGAAGGAAAAAGCAATTAAGTCGGAATACACGGGGTTACATAGGACAAGACAAAAAGGACGAATAAAAACGGTTTACATATATTCTTTCGCATGTTTTGAAAAAGCATGTCTTTTTCAGCGAAAGAATATGCGAAGGCGAAGCGAAAAGTAAACCGCGGGAGATAAAAAAAGAAAGCGTGGACTCTTGAGTTTTTCTATTTTTTCTTTATGGTTTTATGGGCGGCTGCGACGCCCATTATGACGAGCCGCAGGATAAACAAAAAAGCAATACCGCCGAAGCGGGCGGCTTTCGTGAAAGACGCAGGAGCGAAGGGCGGGACGAAAAAAGATTAATGATTTTATACCTAAACGAAAAATTAAAGCCCTTAAAACGCAAATTTGGAAGGATTTTTTCTTATAAAATATATATAAAACTATGTAAAGCGGCGTATGCTACTAAAGATACTTTATTTTAGGCATTAGCGGGCGGCGGCAAAATATTTATTTGGTTATATCATAATTGAAACAGCGGCGACCGCATTTTCTGCATTTCGTCTGCCCGTTTATCCCCCTCTCAGGCAGGGTAAACTGGCGTTTGGGCGCCAAACCCTGCCTGTCGGGTAAACGGGCTATTATCTGATTTAGGGTGATTTCACAACTATATTATGATAAATAGTTATATACTTGACGAACGCTTAAACCCATTGCTTTTGCTATAGTAATAGCGGAATGTCCTTCCTGTTTTAATTGAATTGCGAGCTTTGCTCTTTGCATAGATTTAGCGTTTCTTGCCTCGGACGCCAAGTCGCTTTTAAATTTTTGCCTTGCTATAAACCTATCATAAGATTCTTTATCGTGCTGCCAAGTCCATTTACTTATCGATTTAGCCGTGCTAAAAACTTCATTTGCCGACAGCGGACTTAAGAAGTTGTTATTAAATCCTAATAATTGGTTGTATGCGGCTGATAGAAAGTTCTGGTAGGATTTATCTTCCCTGAAGTCTCTAACGGCTTTATATGCCCATTTGCGCCCATTTTCGAATAAATCGCAGTTTCTTCCTATTCCGGTTTGGATATTTTCTATCTCTCCGGCTTTCGGTAAATCGACGTAGTCGGCAAGTTCGGCAAGGTCGTATTTATTATTATGTATATTCCAAGTTTTCCAAAAGGGATTCAAAGGATTTTTTGCAATAAGTCCCGCATATCCGAAATCGGCGGCTAATCTTTTCGTATAAGCCGCCTCGACGGCGGCAAGGTATCTTAATGCTTTAAGACTTGAATATGGAAACTTATATATGCCCGCCGCTAAAAAATAAATTAAATGCGCATGCTGGTTTTTTTTTGATTTATAACGGCAATATTCGGAGTTGCAACATTTCCTTCTTCCCAAGCCAAAGCTCCCTTGGGACGGTCTATGTCGAATATTAAATAATTAACTATCATATGGTTAAGCTGAATATAGCGGTAATTTAGAGCTTTTTTCTGGGAACGGATTATTAATCCGCTGGCGAGATTATCGCAACAATACGGCTTTCTCGGTAATTTATCTAAAACGGTATTTATCATATTTAGCCAAAAATTTAAAAAATGGATTCATATGATATATACGCTTTTTTTTGATATACTGAATTTTTGAGTAATTTTTTTTAAAAACATAAGAAAATCCTTATAATGATAATCTGCAATAATACTTTCCAACTTTTTTTCAGCTAGAAAAAACTTGACGAGATTTTAAAAAAGTTTTGCGGCAAGGGGGTTTTAAACGGGTTAAATTTGCCTAACAAGATATTAATTACGTCACTATAAAGAGTAATTTTCTCGAGAATTTTACCCCTTTGTAAGTTTTCGGTTTTATCCTTTCCATTAACGCTTCTGTGCATTTTTCCATTCATTTACCCGGTAAATATTATTTTAATTCAACGGATAAAACCGAAAACATTACGCCGGGTTCTCGAGAAAATTAATATTTATTTGTATTGTTTGATATTATTTGCATTATTTAAATAAAATATAATCATAAGTCAGGATATATAAAAACTTATATTTCTGGTTAGGGCGTGGTTATATATAATCTCTGATGAAATTATATAAAGAACCTACGGATATTTTAGTGCGGTGTTTTTTCGTAAATTCTTTTTTTATTGCCCTGTAAGAATAGCCCTTTTCTAACATCTCTTGAATTTCAGACTTGTATATAAAAAGTTTTCTGAATTTTATATTCCTGTTATCCGACAATTTCTTTTGAATCTCCGCTGTAGTTTTCATTTTTATTTCCTCCTTATTATTTAATGTAAACTAAAGTTATGTCCGGCCTATGATGTCCCATAAGCTCGCTTACTTGCCTCAGGGCTTCCCTGCTTTCAATGCCTGAGTTAATTTTTTCAACAAATTGATTTTGCGCATAAGTATAGCGGAGGGCATGAGTTCCTTCGTATTTAACGTTGTTTTCGGCGAAGGCAGATTTTAAGGCTTTTTCATATGAATACCGGCTTATTGAAAAAGAGCCTGCATTAGTTACATAACTGACTATATTTTCATACATTTCTTTGCTAATTAAAGCGGTGCGGTGATACCCACCTTTGCCTTGAATATCTATTTTATCTGAAACTTGCCAACTTTTTATTTTAATAGCTTCTGATTCTCTAAGACCCGCCCTTAATTGTAATATTGCGGCGATTTGAGCTTTCTCGTCCTTAATTGAATTAATAATTTTTTCGGCAATCTTATTATCTAATGCTCTGTTGATATGAACAGATTTTTTAGCCTCAGGACGTAATTCTTCTTTAATTTTAATTAATCCTTCTTTACCTGGAAATTTGCTTTCTCTATGGTTCTTTTCGTTTTCAAGTCTATTAATAGCGATTGAAAGCTTTTGAGCCATACTTACTAAGTTACTAACGCTTCTTTCATTTATACCTTTTCCGTTTCGTCCGCCGTGTACTATT
>JAJZLA010000258.1 GCA_021803845.1 bacterium
GTGGGTCCGGCTGGAATTTACGAAATTTTAAAAAAAATGGCTTCGGTAACGGATATGCCTTTAATTTCCAAGCCTAATGCGGGAATACCTAAATTAAAAAACGGAATTACCGTTTTTCCCGGAAAACCGGAAGATTTTACGTCCTTAATTCCGGAGCTTGCTTTGATAGGCGTAAGAGTCGTTTCGGCATGCTGCGGCAGTAACGAGGCGTTTATTTCGGCATTAAAAAAAGAGATAGACGCCGTTAACGAAAACGGTTTGCCCCCGAAAGGCATAAAAAGAGAAAAGGGTTTGTTTTTGACGTCTAGAACCGAATTTGTATCTTGCGGATATAATCATCCGCCCGTTATAATTGGAGAAAGAATAAATCCGACCGGCAAAAAAGACTTTATAGAAGAACTTAAGGGCGGAAAAACAAACTACATAAGAAAGACTGCATCGAGACAGGTGGAGGCGGGAGCCGCCGTTCTCGACCTTAATGTCGGAGTTCCCGGCACCGATGAAATAAATTCGATGAAAAAAGGGATAATTGCCGTAACCGGCGTCGTCCATGCGCCGCTGTCGCTAGATTCCTCAAACCCGGATGTGCTGGAAGAAGCCCTTATGCTTTACCCGGGCAAGCCGTTGGTAAATTCGATAAGCGGGGAAGAAAAGAAACTGGCGAAGATTATGCCTTTAATAAAAAAATACGGGGCAGGCGTATTGATTTTAGCTTTAGACGACGACGGCATCCCCGAAACGGCCGAAAAAAGGCTTGAAACGGCTTACCGGGTATATAATAAACTTGTGGATTACGGCGTGAAGCCTTACGATATAATAGTAGATTTTCTTACTCTGCCGATAAGCGCCGGACAGGAAAAATCTATGACGACTATCGAAGCGCTTTCTATGAATAAAGCCGCCATGGACCTTCCCACCGTCCTGGGAGTCAGCAACGTATCGTTCGGCCTTCCTAAGAGGTCTTATATTAATTCGTCTTTTTTGTCTCTATGCCTTAAAGAAGGCTTGAGCGCCGCAATAATAAATCCGGAGGACGAGTATTTAATCGCAAATTTTTATGCGATGAACGCGCTTCTCGGCAAAGATTATCTTTTTAAAAATTACATAAACAAATACTCGAACGAAGCCAAAGTTCATTCCGCAAACAATGAAAAAAAGCCCGCTCAGGGAGCGGCAAAAACGGAAGGCGAGCTTTTATACGATGCCGTCGTCCACGGAGAAAAGGAATATGCGGGGCAATATGCGGAAAAAATTTTAGCATCGGGGGAACAGCCTTTGAATATAGGCAATAAATATTTAATTCCCGCTCTCGAAGAAGTAGGCAGGCTTTTCGATAAAAATATTTATTTCCTCCCGCAGGTAATGGAAAGCGCCGAAGCGATGAAAACGGCGTTTAACAGAATTAAACGCGAATTGCCTAAAAACGATTCTGTTTCTTCCGGACCTAAAATATTAATGGCTACGGTTGAAGGAGACGTGCACGATATAGGAAAAAATATAGTCGTTATGCTTCTTGAAAACAACGGCTACGAAGTTATAGACCTCGGCAGAAACGTCAAAACGGAAAAGATAGTAGAAGAAGCGTTAAAAAATAAAGTCGATTTTGTAGGACTTTCCGCTTTAATGACTACTACCGTCACCGAAATGGAGCGCGTCATTAAAGAACTTAAGAAACATAACGTAAAGGTTTTTTCGATGGTCGGAGGGGCGGTAGTAACCGAAGATTACGCAAAATCGATTAATGCGGATATCTACGCAAAGAATGCCATGGAAGCCGTCGAGAAGATAAAGCGGTTTGTTAAGGTTTCATGAAGGCAATGTTACAGTAATGTTACGTTTTTATTACGTTTTTGTGACAATTTCACAGCCGCTGTTAATTTCTTATATTAAAGCCTTAATGTTCCAAAAAGGATTTATAGAAAAATTAAGCAGTTAATCAAATTGATTAATTTTTAAGCAATATTTAAGCCATTGATATTTCAAGGAAAATAAAATAAGTTATTAAATTAATTATGTTATTAAGAAAAAAAAATAAAGCGGAAATATTTTTTTATATTTTTTTAAAATTTGTATTAAATAAACTTTTAGGCAGGGAAGGGGACGTTCTACCCGTACATATTTTAAGGAAGATAGATAAGAATATTTTGGACGATTTTGCCGGATATGTTTCCGCTCTCGACGTTCCGGTTATTATAACGACCGGCACAAACGGCAAAACCACGACGGCAAACCTTATTGCCGAAACGCTTAAAAACGCCGGAAAAAGCGTTTGCTCGAATTCAAACGGCGCTAATATGGCTAACGGTATTTTCGGGGCAGTTATAAACTGTTTCAAGTTTGAAAGGCTGAGCATCTCCGCCGGTCCCGTTTTTAAATTTTCCGCCGATTTTATCGTTATAGAATCGGATGAAAAAGTATTTCCTTATATTTCTTCCAAGCTGAATCCGGGCGCCGTAGTTATAACTAATTTTTACAGGGACCAGTTAGACAGATACGGCGAGGTTAACTCCACCGTTTTTGAAATAAAAAAGGCGGTAAAAAGTTTATCCGGCAATCCTCTGCTTGTTCTGCCTTCCTTTGAACCGCTAGCCTCGTTTATAGGTTATGAATTAAAAAACCGTAAAATATACTACGGTTTGGACAAAGACCGGACAGGGGCATATTTACCGGAAACGGCTCTAACGGACGCTTTTGCGTGTCCGAAGTGCGGAAGCGTTCTTTCTAAAGGGGAAGAATCGGACGGACGTATCCTTTTTCATAATTTTAAATGCGAAAAGTGCGGTTTCGCGAATCCCGCACCGGACGTTCAAGCTTCGGACGATAACGCCGGCGGGATAAAAATAATATCCAACAGCGGAACTGACGGCGGTTGGTTTGATTTTAAGCCGGTTCTGACCGGACGCTACAACGTTGCCAACTACCTTGCGGCTTATTCGGTTTTAAAAGATTTTAAAATAGGAGACGGCGCGATAAAGCATTCGTTTGAAAACTTTAAAACCAAATTCGGCAGGTCTTTCAAAAAAACGATAAAAGACTTAGAAGTAAATATAGACCTTGTAAAAAATCCGGCGGGGTTTAACAGCGTCCTTGAAAAGATAACCGGAAACCGAGGCGGACGTCTTTATCCCGTAAACATTTTATTCGCGTTTTCCGACAGGGATGCCGACGGAAGAGACGTTTCATGGATATGGGACGTAGAATTCGAAAAATACGTAGAAAATATCGGAAAAATAGTTATCGCCGGCCGCAGGCCCTTCGATTTAGCCCTAAGATTAAAAGCGGCGGGCTTCGATAAAAATAATATTACGGTAGAGCATAATTTGAAAACGGCATTGAGAAAAATTTTTAAAATTGCGCGGGAATGGAACCAGCCCGGCAAAAAAATTTATATTCTGCCTACTTATACCGAACTGTTGAAACTGAAAAAATATATAATATAATATCATGGCGATAATTTCTTATATATTTATGAGCCTTGCGGTGATGTTTACTTCTATAGGGCAAATATTGCAAAAAATAGGCTCCGGAAGGGTTAAAAAAGAACATTTAAGCATAGGACTTAAATCTATTTTGGTATTTTTAGACCCCTTTATATTCGGCGCGCTTATAATG
>JAJZLA010000005.1 GCA_021803845.1 bacterium
TGCCGCTAAAGAACAAACCCTTTAAAAACTCTATCTGTTTTTTATGTCCTGCAATATTTGAAATATCGTAATTTTTATAATCCGAATCCATAAATTAATCCGTAAAATTAATCCTTTTTTCTAAAATTTTCAAAATATCCGCTTCAATCTTATCCGCCGTATTTTCGGGCGGCGCGGAAGCATCTATGACTTTAATCCGTTCGCGGTATTTTTCCGAAAGCCGCAGATAATTATTCCTGACGGAATTAAAAAAACCTTGGGGGCGGGAATCGAAACCGTCGATTTTAGAAATCCTGCCGTTTAATCTGCTTAAAGCCGTTTCGGGCTCTAAATCGAATAAATAAGTTCTGTCTATAGAAAATTTTTTCTGCTCGAGAATAAATTCATTTACGCCGAGTATAAAATCTTTTAATTTTTTATTTTCGTCAGTATCGCTCAGTCCAGCCGCCTGATAGGCATAAGTAGAATCTATAAATCTGTCGCAGATTATTACGTCGAAATTGTTTAATTCAGTCTTGATTTTATCTATATGGAGGGTTCTGTCTGCGGAAAATAGAAACAGCGAAGCCAGAACGTCTTCCTCCCCAGGGGAGCCGGAGCATAAAATTTCGCTCCTTATGAATTTTCCGAGCGGCGTTTCGGTAGGTTCTTTTACGGGCATTACTTTATATCCGTCTTTCTCCAAACGCGCGTTTATAATTCTAGAAACGGTAGTCTTGCCAGAACCGTCTATTCCTTCAAGAGTTATAAAAATACCCATATCTTATTATTTAATGTTTATTATTGTATATTTAAAAAAATAAATTTCGTTTTGTTTTTTTATTTTACCATAACTGCCGCAAAAGTTGTTAAGAAACCTGCAAATACAGCCGGCAGTAAGTAAATAAATAAATCAGATACCTTTTAAAAAAAAGTTGTTATATAATATACGGCTATATGAATACAGATTTATTCGATTATAAATTCGACGAAAAGCGGATTGCGAAATATCCCCGGACTGACAGGGGCGAGGCAAAACTGCTTGCGGTGGACATCCGGAATTTCAAAATGGAACATAAAAAATTCTATGAAATAACCGAATTTATAAATAAAGGAGACGTCGTAGCCGTTAACAACTCTTACGTAAAAAAAGCCAGAATATTCGGACAAAGGGCTTCCGGCGGCAAAGTAGAAATATTCATAACCGAATTTCCTATGAAAATATCCTTTCCTTTAAAACTTAAAGCCATCCTGAAATCGCACAAAACCGTCAGGGAGGGTGAAAAAATCGCCGTAAGCGGACAGCCGGATATTCAAAACCCGCAGGCGGTTTTTAAAACCATAGAGGCGGTTAAAAACTTCGGGGGCGGAAATTACGAAATATTAATAAAAACTGATCAGGATTACGATTATATTTTCGGAAAATGCGCTTTAATTCCTCTTCCTCCGTATATAAAACGGGCGCCTGAAGAAACGGACGATTTATATTACCAGACGGTTTACGCCGACGGTTCGGCAGGGTTTTCAGTAGCCGCCCCTACCGCAGGCCTGCACTTTAACGATAAGATTATAAGCAGGATAAAAGAAAAGGGCGGAATTTTCACCGCAGTTTCTTTAAATATAGGGCTTGGCACTTTTCTTCCCGTAAGAACCGCCGACATAAGAGAGCATAACATACATAAAGAAACTTATTCTATTTCAGAAGAAACGGCGGATGCTATAAATAAAGCCGTAAAATCGGGCAACAAAATAATATTGACCGGAACTTCTACCGTCAGATGCTTAGAATCTTCAAACGGGTCGGATGTCGGAGGCGCAGAAATTTTTCCCGGCGAAAATCTCGAAACATCGCTGTATATTTATCCGGGCTACAAATTTAAAATAACGAAAAATCTCATTACGAATTTTCATCAGCCGAAATCGTCTCTTTACATTATGATTTGCGCTCTTATAGGCATAGACAAAACCAGGGCGGTTTATGAAGAAGCGATAAATAATGGCTACTCGCTTTTTAGCTACGGCGATGCAATGTATCTGTATAACATATAAAATATATAATTTAATATGGCGTTTAAAATAATAAATAAAGATGTGCGCACCGCCGCAAGAACAGGTTTGCTCGAAACTAAAAACGGAATGATAGAAACGCCAGTTTTTATGCCCGTGGGAACTATAGGCACCGTAAAATCCCTGTCGCCTTTCGAAATATACGACGAAGGCTTCAAAATTATGCTCTCTAACACATATCATCTTTTTTTGAGACCAGGGACCGACGTAATAGAAAAATTCGGTTCCCTGAGAAACTTTACCGGATACAAAGGTTCTATTTTAACCGATTCGGGCGGGTTTCAAATTTTCAGCCTTGCAAAATTCGCAAAAATCAAAGACGAAGGCGTAGAATTTATGTCCCATATAGATGGAGAAACTCATTTCTTTACGCCCGAGCGCGTAATAGAAATCCAGCAGACTTTAGATTCGGATATAATGATGCAGTTGGACGTTTTTTCCGGACCAGGCGCAAAAAGGGAAAAGGCAGAAAAAGATTTAGAAACTACTTTAAGATGGGCAGAAAAATCCATTGCTGCAAAAAATGCAGGGGAAGATGTCCGTCCTACTGCCGAAAGCAAGACTGCGGCAAAAAACGGCAGACTGCTCTTTCTCATAACTCAGGGCAATTTTTTTGAAGATTTGAGGGAAAAATCCGCCCGCATAATGTCAGGCATGGATGCCGACGGGTATGCGATAGGCGGTCTAGCAGTCGGGGAAACAAAAGAAACTATGCTGAAGATGCTGGAAATTGCAGCCTCGAATCTTCCGGAAAATAAACCGCGATATCTTATGGGTGTAGGAACGCCTTCGGACATAGTAAATGCAGTATCTCTGGGCGTAGATATGTTCGACTGCGTCCTGCCTACGAGAAACGCAAGGAACGGTTTCGTCTTTACCTCGCGGGGAACGGTCAATATAAAAAATTCTTTGTATAAATCCGAAACTCTGCCCATTGACCCCGAATGCGGTTGTTTTTGCTGTAAAAACTTCAGCGCCGCGTATGTCCGGCATGCCTTTATGAGCAGGGAAATATTTGCGCAGAGGCTTTTGACCGCACATAACCTTCATTTTTACCAGAATTTAATACTGCGCATAAGGCGGTCAATAGAAAACGGCAGTTTTTACGATTTTTCCAAAAATTATTCATCTTTGTTTTGACTTTCTTTGAATATAAATATAATATAATAAAATTCCGAATTAAATAAAATAATAAATTTAATAGAAAAAGGAGCAAGTATGAAAATTTTATACGGTTTATCAAGTTTATCCGGCATGTTCTCGGTTAAAAACGCCTATGCCGCTTCAGGCGCTGCATCCGCTTCCGGAGGCTGGGAATCGACTTTAATGAATTTTGCGCCGCTTATCGCCATCGTAGTCATCTTTTATCTTTTAGTGATACTGCCCCAGCAAAAAAGGACCAAAGAACATAAGAAGATGATAGAATCTCTTAAAGTAGGAGACGAAGTCCTGACCACGGGGGGCATTTTCGGCGTTATTACCGGAATAGCCGACCAGCTTTTTACTATAGAAATAGCAAAAGACGTTAAAATTAAAATTACCAAAAGCGCCATAGCTACGAAAACTATAAAACAGTAAAAAACGGTAGAATTTTAACCCGCTATATGCTATATTTTCTTAAAATATTTATTTTATAATTTAACAAGTCTAATTTTCTTTTATGGTGGAGATTGATGAAACCGGTTAAAACTCGAGTAATTTTAATAGCCGTATTTATTTTTATATCTTTTTTTTCGATAGTCCCTTCCATATACCCTAATACGCCGGGATGGTGGAAAGCCGTAATCGGAAATGCGGAAATGCATCTGGGGCTCGACCTTCAGGGCGGAGTGTATCTCGTCGAAAAAGTCGAGGTAGATAAAGCCGTAAAAGAAAAATTATACAAAGACTACTCCGATATAAAATCCTTCATAGAAAACAAAAATATCGGAAGCGGCAAAGATTTGTCGTTCAAAAGCGACCGTATAGTTTTGAGCGGAAATCTTATGAAAAACAAACAGGCGGTTTCCGGCATTAAAAATTACCTGAAAAACCATCATGTTTCTTTGGAGTTATCAGGCGGAATAATAAATTTTAAGCCGTCCGATCTTGCGCAATATAAAAAAGAATCCGTCAGCGGCGCAATAGAGGTCATGAGAAACAGGATAGACCAGTTTGGACTTGTTTCTCCTAAAATAGCCCGCCAGGGAAAAGACTTAATAGTCGTCGAAATGCCCGGAGTAAAGAACGTAAAGCAGGCCGTTAAACTAATAGGAAAAACCGCAAGGCTTACTTTTAAGCTTGTGGACGATAAACACGGCATAGCAGAGGCATTAAACGGCACAATCCCTAAGGGCGACGAAATCCTTTACCATACCACGTTTAATAAATTCACCCATAAAACGACAAAAAGACCTTATCTTATAAAAAAAGCCGTATTAATGAGCGGCGCGGATATCTCAAGCGCAAACGTTCAGATAAACCGCTATAACCAGCCTATTGTCGGGGTTTCTTTAAATTCGCGCGGGGCAAAACAGTTCGGAAATATCACTACTAAATATACTGGAAAAAGATTAGCCATCATACTCGATAACAACGTTATTTCCGCACCGGTTATAGAAGAACCGATACTCGGTGGAAACGCTTCTATCTCGGGACGGTTTACGATGGCTCAGGCAAACAATCTTGCAATAGCTCTCCGCTCCGGCGCATTGCCTGCACCTGTAAAAATAATACAGAATAACACGGTAGGGCCGACGCTTGGTGCCGATTCTATCCACGACGGCATCCTTGCCGCCGTCGTCGGAACTATACTCGTTATCGGATTTATGATATTTTACTATAAACTTTCGGGTTTAATAGCTGATTTTGCCCTTATAGAAAACGTTCTGTTTCTTATGGCGGCGCTTTCTCTTTTCGGAGCAACGCTAACCCTGCCGGGAATTGCAGGAATTATTTTAACTATAGGCATGTCCGTGGACTCCAACGTTCTTATCTTCGAAAGAATCAGGGAAGAGCTAAGGGATGGCAAACCGGTAGTAATAGCCATAGAAAACGGATACAATAAAGCCTTTTTTACTATTCTGGATTCTCACGTTACGGCGCTTATAACCGCTGCCGTACTTTTTTATTTCGGTTCCGGTCCGGTAAAAGGTTTTGCGGTCACTCTGTCTCTGGGCATAATGATAAACCTGTTCACTTCTTTGGTTGGCACGAAAGTTATATTCGATATGATATCTAACAAAAAAGAGCTTAACAAGTTAAGCATTTAATATAAATATTATAAAAATCATAAATACGGGGTCGAAAATTGGAATTTATTAAAAACACTCATTATAATTTTATAGCAAAAAGAAAATATTCGTTTGTTTTATCCTCTATCCTGGTAATATTCGGCTTAGTCGAGATTATAGCTATGATAGCGGGAACGGCTAAAATAGGAATAGATTTTACCGGCGGACTTTCTATGGAAATGGCTTTTAAACACAAAATTTCGATTGCTTCGGTGAGAAAAGCCCTCATACCGGCAGGATTCAAAGACGTAAAGTTAGTCAAAATTAAAGGCAAAAACGATATTATAATCCAGACTAAAGCCGTAGCAAAAGATTTGAACGCATATACGGCTAAAATTAAGCAAACTGTTAAGAACGCCTTTAAGAAAAATCCGCCTAAAGTTATAAGCAGCGAAATGATTGGGCCGTCGGTAGGAAAAAGGCTTTCGAGAGATGCTGTTATCGCCGTTATTATATCTATTATAGCGATAATACTTTATATAACATGGCGATTTGAATTCAGATTCGGACTGGCGGCTGCGATAGGCCTAGCCCACGACGTGCTTGCCCTTCTCGGGGTAATTTTTATATTTCAAAAGGAAATTACGCTTTTAGTCATAACCGCCGTTTTAACCGTGGCGGGATATTCGCTTACCGATAAAGTCGTAGTTTTCGACAGAATAAGGGAAAATCTTAGAACCGAAACGGAAAAGGCTAAGCATATAGATTTAAAAAACCTCGTCAATATAAGTATCAACGAAGTTTTAACGAGAACGGTCGTTACGTCGCTGACGGTCATACTCGTCGTATTATCGCTGTTTTTCCTCGGAGGCATAGTTTTGCACGACTTTGCTTTTGCTTTATTGCTCGGTGTATTAATAGGAACCTATTCTTCTATATTTATCGCCAGCCCTATTATGGTTATTTTAAACGAGAATCACTATAAATAAATTTAGTATTCGAAAAGTGCATATAAATTTAAAATTAAAATATGGAAAAAGAATATGTTCACCGATATTTAAAAGAACGTCTTCCGGTATATTTCGATAATACCGCTTCATCCCTTATTTTAAAAAGAATACTTTCCCAGTTAAATTTCGACCCTTTTTACTCCGATATGTTTACCGGCGGCGATAAAACGCCTCTGGATTTTTTTATAGACAACTACCTGAATCCTTCCCTTAAATATTTGAACGACCCTTTTCTCATATCGGACATGGAAAAAGCGGTAACCCGCATATCTAAAGCTCTATTAAGCGACGAATCTATATGCATATACGGGGACTATGACGTGGACGGAATTACGGCGACGTCTTTCCTTGTTTCCTTTTTAAGGGAATTAAAAAAAATCATAAAGCCGGGGCAAAACGGCGGCGGTGAAGGCGACTCCTCTATTTTCTATAAATTGCCCGACAGGATAAAAGACGGTTACGGTCTCGGAATAGAGCCTATTAATGAAATTTACGATTTTATAAAAGAAAGCGGCGCAAAACCGCTATCGCTGATGATAACCGTGGATTTGGGCATTACGGGAACCAAGGAAGTTTTGCATGCAAACTCCAAAAATATAGATGTAATAATATGCGACCACCACGAAGTTCCTTTAAACGGGGAAACCGAGATTTTACCTGAAGCTTTCGCAATACTAAATCCTAAACGCAAGGGCGATAAATTTCCGTTTAAATTTTTACCGGGAGTAGGCATTGCCTTTAATCTAGGAATCGCTCTTAGAAAACATTTAGTAAAAGAACGTCTGCTGACGGAATATCCCAACCTTAAAGATTACTTGGATATCGTATGTTTGGGTATCGTGGCCGATATAGTTCCGATGTACGGAGACAATAGAACCCTCACACGTTACGGCCTTCAAATACTTAACGCCGGACAAAGACCCGGCATAAAAGAACTCAGACGCATCTGCGGACTGCATTTCGATAACGTCAACGAGTCCGATATTGCATGGAAAATAGCGCCGAAAATAAATGCCGCCGGCAGGGTCGGCAATCCTGCGGTTGCAGTAGAACTTTTAACCCAAAATGACCATAAAACCGCCTACGTCCTTGCTCAAGAGCTGGAATCGTTCAACAGAAAAAGACAAATGCTCGAAGACGCCTGCTTTAACGATGCAATAAACCTTATTAAAGAAAAAGACGGCAAAGAAAAAACGCTCCCCGTTGTTATATTGAAAGGAGAATCATGGCATCCGGGCGTAATAGGCATAGTATCTTCTAAGCTGTCGGACTATTTGCAAAAGCCAGTCCTGCTTCTTACCGGATTCAAAGAGAATGTTTATATCGGTTCGGCAAGGTCATGCGGCAATATCGACATATACGCTTTCTTAAAAAGTTACGAGTCTTTTTTTTCTAAGTTCGGCGGACATAAAATGGCTTGCGGATTAACAGTGCAAAAGAACGGAGATATGGACGATTTTATCTCCGCGGTTTTAAAAGACTGTAAAAAAAATATTGCCGAAGAAACAGGACAAAACGGCGCAAAGCTGGACATAGCGGCCGAAGAACCAAAGAATTCCGGAAAACCTGCCGTTAAAGGCGGAATGCCGGAAACGGAATACGACGAAGAAATTAATTTGGACTCCATATCCGATAAGGAACTTTCCGAGGTTATAAAATTAATGTCTCCCTGCGGACCGCTTAACGAAAAACCTAAATTTTTAATTAGAAATATTACGCTTTTAGATATAAACAGGCGCGAGTTTAAAAATAAAACTCCAAAAAAAAATAATGCGGCTAATTGTTATTTTACTTTAAATATTGCCGGGTCCTGCCCTAGGGGAGAAAACGGCAAAACAAAACATAAAGCAATGATGTTTAACAGGCACGGGGTAATAGAAAATATTTTAGGATTGGACGGCTTAGATAAAAATAAAATTGCCGAAAATAAAATTGCCGTTGACGGAATTATATTTGAATTTTTTAACGGATATATTAAAATTCTGAATTTTATATAATACTGATACCTTTTATTATTATGAAGATTTTTACAGCCGTAGAAATTGATTACAACCAGTTTAAAATACTTGAAATCCTCAAAAAAAGACGCGGTTATTTCTTGAATAATTTTGTTAACGCAACCATCGACGGTTTGGATTACCGGGATATAAGCTCGGTATCTATGAATCTAGACAAAATTATGAACGAAAATAAAATCAGCAGAAAAAATATAATAACTTCTATTAACGGGAGCTCTGTTTACAGTTTTAATTTTTTTTTGCCGAATATGCCCGAATCAGACCTCAGAATAGCCGTCGAATATGAACTTAAAAAACTTCTTCCTTTTCCTATATCTCAGTGCGCATTCGATTATATATATATCGAAAAAACAGACGAATCCGGAAACTCAACTTTAAGCATTACTGCATTTGCTTCAAAAGAGGACGATATAAAAAACTTTAAAGAAATATTCGATAGGTCGGGAATTAAAATAAAATCGATAGAATGTAAAACGGTATCGATTTATAATAATATAAGATATATAAATAAAAATCAAACCGGCCATCTCTTGCTTTGCGACATAGGCGATAAATCTATAAAAATAGTCATAATATTAAATAACGCCGTTAATTTTGAAAGAACCGTGGACGGTTTAAGTTTAAAAAATCAAAATTACGATGAAGCTTCAAGCCTTATAGCAGATGAATTAAAAAGAACTATAGATTTCTATTTTGCAGGAAAATCTTTGCCTTCTATAGACGGAATTATTCTCACCGGCATTTTTTCAGGCAAAAGCGGGTTTGACGCAAAGATTTCCGAGGCTACTGCTTTTAGGGCATATTCGGTTTCAATTCTTAATCTTATAAACTCTGAAAAATATTCGTTTTATTTATCCAAAAAATTAAAAAACCGCAATATAGACGAAGATTACGAATTTTTCAAGCCGTTGGAAGAAATGTGGACTACATTCGGATTGATTATTAATAGATGAATAATAGATGAATCGAAGAATAAATGAAAAAGAAGAATTCGGAAAAAACCAGAATTAATTTATTGCCAGCTAAAGATAGGAGCCGCATTGCAAAAGGCAGGAAAAGACTCGTAATATATTTTTTTATTACAGGTTACCTGATATTTATCGTTTTATTGGATTTAACATTCGTTCTCAACAATAATTATAAAAAAAATTATCTGTCGCGCTTAAATCAGCAGTTAACTTTTCTCAAAACAAAAAACATTTTAAACGAAACATTCGAATCCGCGATAGACAAAAGAAAAATTCTTCTGGAGGCAATACAAAAAAAAATATCGGTCATAGACTCCCTTAAAAAACTTAAAGTTGCATGGAATAAGAAAATAAGCGAGATAGTCGCTGCGTCTCCCGACGGGGTATGGATGAGCGGATTATCTCTCGAAAAAGGGATTATAGCAATAAACGGCAACAGCGTATCATTATCCGGAATTTCAACCTATATAAACAATCTTAAAAATACCGGGTTATTTACAAAAATAACGCTCACGGAGGCACAAAGAAAGATTATCGGCGGCAATACTTTTTATTCGTTTAATTTAAAAGCCGTTTTAAATATCCGCAATATTAACTTTAATAATAAAAAATGAAACTGATAGAAGAGATAAAAAAAATACCGGCACGCTTAATGGCCAATAAAATAACCTTGGTTATGCTTATGGCTTTTGTTTTTATTTATTTAATAAATCAGGATATATTTTTAAACGCCTTAGAGAAAAATATCGCCGCAAAAAATACGGCTATATTAAAACTAAAAAAGCGGATAAATACTATAAAAAACACGACCGGGTCTCTTTCGCGCGAAAAAAATAGTTTATACGGCCTTAAAAATCAGATTGCAGCATTAAAATTAAAGTTAAAAAACGAAGAAATTATGCTTCCTAAGACTTTTATGGTTGCGGATTTAATTAAAAATATAGCGTTGAATAAACCTGCCGATAATTTTGCCATAGAGAATATAAATTTCGGAAAACCAATAAAGTATGAAAGCGTAATGGCTCTGCCGGTCGGCATTTCAATAACGGGAGGCTTCAATAAAACGGTAGAATTCATTAAAAACATAAACTCCATGAAAAGAATTTTTACGATAGACTATGTTTCTATTAAAGCAAGCAAAAAATCTTTTCCCGATATAAAAGCCGACATAAAAGGGTTCGTATTTTCTATGGACGGTTAAGATTAATGAACGGACGGGGATGCTTCGGCGGGCGGTTTCTTTTTAAATTTCCATATCAGGGAAGATATAAAAATACTGATTTCGTACATCGAATAAAGCGGCACCGCTATAAAAAACATAGTAACTATATCGGCATGAAAAGCGGCAATGATAAGGCTTATTATCAGGGCATACTTTCTATATTTCTTTAGAAACCCGGGTTTTAATATTCCCGCAAGAGAAAAGAGAGCGGAAACTAAAGGCAGTTCGAATATCAATCCGAATATCAATCCCAGCCTTAAGGCAAAATTAATATAATGGGTTAAATTTATCAGGGGCGACAGATTCGGACTCTGATAGCTTAAGGAAAAATTGATTACGGCTGGCCATATATAAAAAACCATGAAAATTACGCCTGAAATAAAAAAAAGCGTTCCGAAAAACAAAAAAGGCAGTAAATACATTCTTTCCTTTTTTAAAAGACCGGGCTTTATAAATTGCCAGAATTGAAACAGTATAAAAGGGAGGGCTATCATAAACCCTAGAATTAGGGATACTTTTACCTGCATAAAAAATGGTTCCAGAGGTTTTGAATAATGCAGTATATGTTTTGTAAATTTTTTAGGGGTTTTATTAAGTCCGAACGCATAATAAACCGAGGGGGCTTCTTCTTTTAAGGCATTTTTTGCATATCCGGAAAAATAAGTAATATAAGTCGGCCTTTCCAACGGGGTTTCTATGAGGTTTATCGCTTTATAGGAAAGCCGCCACGAAAAACCCATGCATACGACGAGCGCTATAAATATATAAAATATTCTCTTTCTTAATTCCGAAAAATGCTCTAAAAAAGCCATTCTTCCTTCAGCTTTAATGCTTTCTTCTTTTTTTTCTATTTTTTTAACGCCCATCTGAATTATTTTGTTTAGCCGACTAATTTACTATTTTTGGAGAAATAAACACCATTAACTGCTCTTTGGAGACGCTTCTCTGTCTCGACGAAAAAAGATATCCTATTACCGGCAGGGTAGATAGAATAGGAACCCCGTTATTTGAATGCGATTTATCGGTATATAAAATGCCTCCGATAACTAAAGTAGAATTGTTTTTAACCATAACGGTCGTTGAAACGCTTTTATTATTCACCGACGGAAATCCGTTGACTTCCTGTCCGAAATCAGGCTGTGAATTTGTAACATTGATATTAAGCATAATAGAGTTTTTGCTTTCGACTATCGGAGTAACGGTCAGAGTAAGTCCCAGGGTAATAGTCTGAAGCGACGACGTAACAGGTTCCTGCGTTATGACGGTAGTGCCTCCGGAAGGCGTTCCCGTTCCGCTTGAAGGCGTTGAGGACGAAGCGCCTCCGGATGCCGTGTATGCGACATAATATAAAGTAACTCCAGAATTTATAGTAGCTGGCTGACCGCTTATAACCGAAACGCTCGGCGACGCTATAACCTTGTCCCAGCCTAACTGTTGTCCCAAAGAAAGCTGTGCGGAAAGTATTCCAAAATTCTGCCATGCCGTTCCAACGCTAAGATTAAGAGTATTCGAGCCCGCAGTTGAAGTAGTAGCCCCGCTGAAACCGGTAGGGAAAGTAGAGGTAGATATTATGGTGTTGTTATTATTAGGGGAAAAAGACCACGCTATACCGAGATTTCTGACAAAATTATCCGTTACATCGACTATTCTTGCGTTTAAAAGGACGACTCTTTTTTTGACGTCTATTTTTCTGATGATATTTTTTATTTTTTTTATGTTTGAAGGAATATCGTAAACAAATATCGAATTGCCGTGCGGGGAAGCGTAAGCCTTTGCCCCAGACGGCAAAACAGGCGTCAGATCCGTAAGAACGTTTTTAGCTTGAATATATTTTAGATTTATCTTGTAATATACATAACTGTTTTTAAGAGATGAACGGGGGCCTATAAACAAAATCCCGTTGTTCACGCTGTATCCCAAATTTCCGGCTCTTAAAATAATTAAAAGTGCGTCCGGCAGGGGTATGTTTCTTATGTGGAGAGTCGCACTACCGTTAACCGAACTGCTTAAAACGTAATTCAGCCTGAATTCATGGCATATTCCTAATATTAAAGGCCTGAGCGGGATATCGTTTCCTTCTATCGTAATTTTTTTATCAGGAATTTTGATGCCCCTCACGAAACCGGCACTTTTTATTCGCGCTTTAAAAGCGAAGGCGTTTTCTCTATGTCCAAAAAAAATAAAAAAAGAGATAAGCAGAAAGAATAAAAAAGAGATATAAAAAAAAGTACTACATCTGGACTTAAAAATCATAAGTTTATTGTTTATTATTTTTTAAATCCTTCAAATTTGGAGAGTATAAGATTAACTATTTTTCCATTTTTAAGTTTAATTATTACAGCCCGCCTGGTAATTTCCACAACGGTTTTCCCCATAATTACTGAACCTGTATAATATGGATTTCCGTTAATAATAGCAATGTTTCTATCCGGATCCGAACCGCTCACTATAGCCTGAAGATTAAGGCCGTTCAAAGGGTTTTCGCTGAGATTTTTATATTGCTTTGCCTTAAAAGGAGATATAAACGGATTTTTCAACCCGAAACAGGCATCCGCATTTAATAATTGAAACAATATAATAAAAAAGACGATTAAATCAAAAATATAAGCAGACATCCTTTTCATTATCGTCATAGTCGGCGTTCATTCTTCTGCAAGGGGGCGGATAAAATCCACCCCGCTAAATATAATAATATGACTTTTTAGTATGTCTAAAATCGGTCATAACTCTGCCGATTAAGACTTTTGGACATAAAATTTGAACTTTCCGCCCTCTTCCGAAGAATCCAGTAGTTTGTTGCCGGTTCTGTTGCACCATGCCGTCATATCGTTTTTAGAACCGGGGTCTGTTGAAATTACTTCTAAAACCTGTCCCGATGTCATCGTGTCGATTTCTTTTTTAGTCTTAACTATCGGCAACGGACACGATAAGCCGCTTGCGTCAAGTGTTTTGTTAGGATTTACTGCCATAATGCTTCCTCCTTGTTAATTTTAAACTTTATTTTAGCTTATTACTTCGCTGTTAAAAAGTCAATAGAAAAAAAAGAAAAAATATCCCGTTTCTATATTGTCATTCCCGATTGTTATCTGATATAATATCGTCTATGAATTTCAGCATACTTATATTTATAGCCGTATTTTCGGTTGCCATAGTAGAACTCAGCGAGGTCGCAGCAATAGTTTTCGTTGTCGGAGAAGACGTAGGTCTTTCCAGTGCCTTGGCTGGAGGCTTAATAGGATTTATCGGCACTCTTATAATTCTTTTTATAGGCGGCATAGCCCTTATTAAAACAGTACCTATATTTACCGTTAAATTAATAATAGGAGTAGTCCTTATATCGATAGGATTGTATTTTTCTTATAAACTTCTAAGCTTTATATTTTATCTTACACCTTTTTCTCAAAAAATAGGGGAAAAACCGCTTTTTAAAAAAGCTGAAGCGGCCATAGTAAAGCATGAGAAATGTTCGTTCAGGCATTTCATCGTCGCCTTAAACGCCGTCATAATAGAAGCATTCGAAGTAGCGGTGGTAGCAGTTCCGCTTGCTATTACCGAAAACCAATGGCTTTCGGTAATTTCCGCTCTTATAGTCAGTTCCGTTATAATTTTAATGTTGTCGATTTATTTGCGAAGATATTTCAAAAAAATACCTTCGCACTGGATTAAAGGAATAGCGTCCGTTCTTCTTATCAGTTTTGGAATATACTGGGGGCTTCAGGGATTAAAAGTTAATATAGAAGACGATGATTTAGTATTTATCGTACCGGCGATATCCCTGCTCCTATTAGCTGTGTCTTTAATTTTCGATAAAATCGGATATAAAATTAAAGGGGATAAAAAAGCATGAATGTCCGAATCCCGATTTAGAAACTATATAAATAAATTCCAATATCCAGTCATTGCGAGAAGTCGAAGACGACGAAGCAATCTACGCGATGGGGATTGCTTCGCTTTGCTCGCAATGACATTATTAAGCAATTCCGGCAATCCCTATATATAAATCCTATATAGGGATTTGGGTGAAAAGCAGTTTATTTATTTCCTCCGGCTTTATGCTTAGGCGGGAATGTCAGCGTCACCACCTGTTTTTCGCCTCCGGGCTTTCCTAGAGCTTTTCCGTTATAATCTAAAATAATGCCTCCGGCATTGCCTATTTTGATACGTAATCTTTTTTTTGCTTTCCAGGCTTCCTTGTCTCCGGCATAAAGCATTGAAGTCGCTGTATTGCCGCCGTCTATTTTAACGGCGACCCATGTTCTCTTAACAACGTTTCCTTTTAAAACTACGGCATAGTTAACTTCGGGTTTATGCCCTGTTATTGTTTCCGGTATTTCCACTGGCTTGCCTTTAGCAGATGAACCGCCCTCCGGAACTAACTTTTTAGATAGGGATTTAAACGGCATAGCTATATGTATTCCCGGCGAGGTTTTAATGTATTCGTAAACCTTAATTGTCGCATACGATAAAATTATAACAAGGATGCCCGCAACAACTATAACTATAATTCTTTTTTTAAATTCCTCGGACTTTCGTATCTCTTCTTTGAATTTTTTTCCGACTATATCTTCTATGTGCTTACCCTTGAAATTTTCTCCGGCATCCGTTTCCAGAAGTGCGACGGCTTTTGCTTCGTCCGCTTTCACGGTTTTCGCGAGAAGTTTTACATAACCCTTAAGCAGATGGGGCGAGGAAAATATCGAAAAATCGCCGTTTTCAATAGCTTCAATATACTGCGCCCTGATTTTAGTAATAAGCGAAACTTCATCGACGGCAAGTCCTATAGATTCCCTGCTGGCTTTGAGATATTCCCCTACCCTTTCCGGCGTTTCGCTATCCATAAAACATGCCCTATTTTAAATACAGCATTATTTTTTTTAGATAATCTAAAGATTTCATTCCGTATTCGTTAGTTTTATTCTGTTCATATACGGAAGAAAATATTATTTTGGCCTTATTATATCTTTTTTGGTTAAAATATATCACTCCCTCGTAATATTTCGCAGGCGTAAAAAACATATCGAGCTTTAAAGTTTTTTTAAAGTTATAAAGGCTTTTGTCTAAACGTCCTTTAACGAGATAATATTTGCCAAGATAATAATATGTTAAAAAATATTTCTTATCGAGCAGCTTGGATATAATTAATATTTTTTTTGCTTTTTCAGGCTTATTTTCCGCAAAATATATTTTTGCCAGCTGGGTATAGCTCTGGTACGGTCTGTTGTAAAAAGGATTTTTCAGCGCTTTTTTTAGATATATTTCAGCGGGCGCATAATCTTTTCTTTTAATGTAAATAATGGCCAAATTATAATAGGCATCCGAAAATTTAGGATTAATTCTTACTGCTTCCTTGAAATTTTTTACCGCTTGGGCTTCTCTGGCCGTTTCCATATAAACCATTCCTATGGCATTGTAGTTTTTAGCCGAATAGGGATTCAGGTTTTTAGCTTTTATAAACTCCTGCATCGCTTTTATAA
>JAJZLA010000259.1 GCA_021803845.1 bacterium
ATAGCTCTATAAATAGTACGATTAAGCGTATCCGGTATAGAAATATATGTTGTATATATCCTCGCAATATTTCTAAAAAATATTTAATATTGTTAGAAATTTATCCGATCAGTTTTGCGGCATAAAGAGAAAAATAGGTTATAATAATATCGGCGCCCGCCCTTTTCATAGAAGTAAGCGTTTCTAAAACCGCAAGTTCTTCGTCGACGTAACCCATCTTAGCGGCGGCCTTTACCATGGAATATTCTCCCGATACGTTATAAGCGGCAAGAGGTCTTTTAAAAGTCTGTTTTATTTTGTAAATTATATCCAGATAGCTTAACGCGGGTTTTACCATGATGATGTCCGCGCCTTCTTCTAAATCAAGCTCGGTTTCCAGCACCGCTTCGTCGGAATTAGCCGGATCCATTTGATATGATTTTCTGTTGCCGAATTTAGGAAAGCAGTCCGCGGCATCTCTAAAAGGAGAGTAAAATGCGGAAGCATATTTCGAAGAATAAGACATTATAGGTATATTGACAAAACCTTCTTCGTCTAAAGATTCCCTTATTTTTCTTATCCTTCCGTCCATCATATCCGAAGGGGCTATAATATCCGAACCGGCTTTTGCGTAAGAAACGCTAATTTTAGCAAGATATTCCAAGGTTTCGTCGTTTTTAACGTAACCTTTTTCATCTACTACCCCGCAATGACCGTGCGAAGTATAATCGCACATGCATACGTCGTTAATAATTAAAATATCGGGGTATTCGTCTTTTACTGCTTTTACGGTCTGCTGCATTATTCCGTTATCCGAATAAGCCTCGGATGCAAATTCGTCTTTGCGTTCCGGAATACCGAAAAGAAGTATGCCGCCTATTTTTAAATCTTCGACTTTTTTAAGTTCTTTTAAAAGCTCGTCTATAGAATAGCGAAACTGCCCGGGCATAGTACCTATAGGTTCCTTAATTCCTTTTCCGTGCGAAACGAAATAAGGCATAATAAATTTTGACGGGTCCAATTTAGTCTCTTGAACTAATTTTAATAATTGAGGCGAATTACGAAGCCTTCTAGGTCTTACGAAAGGATAGTTTAAATTCATAATTTTAACCGTGTAATATAATTATTTTTTTTCTTTATTATACACTTATTTTTGCGATAATAAAATAAATTTGAAACAGGCGGTTGGATAAAAACCGTCAACGCTTTATTATTTCAATAGTTCAAATAATTTGTAACATAAATTTAACAAAAATTTAACATAATTGTAACAAAAATTTCATAATTTTTTAATTAAATTTATGATATAAATGAAAAACGCGCCTAAATTTATAATATTAATTAAAAAAATAAAAAGGAGGTAATTATTATGGACAAAAGAAAACTTCACAAAAACAAAAGAAAAAAGACTGCGCTTAAAAAGAAAAAAATGGGCTATCAGGAATTCATCGATAAAATAAATTTAATTCATAAAGAAAGACGCGAAATGGAAAATTTTTTAAGAAGAGTGTGGGTGTTTAACGCCGAAGATGTCCTCGAATATATGGAAATAAAGAAAAAAAACGAAAAAATTCTTGAAGAACATATAAGGCAAAAAGCATTGAGAGAATCGGGCGTAAATTCGGATAATGCTGAATAAATACAAGTTTAAATGCCGAATCCGAATTAACGTCTGTGCATTATATCGATAAAATGACCGAATAGGATTCGTATTTAACATACGAAAAAAATAAAAAAGCGTGACCGAGTGAACCAAGGAAAAGTTGTTTATTTTTCATACCAATTATAATAATTATATAAACGGCTATTAAGGCTTCAGAGCTTTCAATAAATATTCGTCTATATCCGGCTGTCCTTTTAACCATTCTTTGTAATCCCGAGGCACGTCTTTAATAGGCATCCCTTTATGTTTACCAAACGGCATAGTATCGGGAATCCGCGCTTCTTCGGAAAATTTCCAAATCGAACCCCAGGAAGTCAATTCCGGTTTTTCTTTTAATATTAAACGTAAAATATTTAAACAAAGTTTTGCATCGGTCAGCGCATTATGTCTGTCGACAAGAATTTTTCTGGCTTCCGACCTCCGTTCCGGCTTCGTCAATGCATACGTCAATGCCGACAAATTATAAGCATCAAAACCTTGCCATATTTTTTTTGCCATTGCAAGCGTGTCTATTCTTTTGACTTGAGGTTTTCCTATTACCTGCCAGTCGTAGTCAATATTATGACCTATTATATACGCCGTATTTTCAGGGAGCCTAAATTCAGACGCAGGGGGGCAATCTTTTAATTCACAATCCAATATATTATGAATGGCCATAGCGCCGAAAGAAATAGGCTTGCCGGGATTATAACGTTTGACGAAAGTATCGTCCTGTTCGTTTAAAGGATTGCCGTTAATAATAATACCTGCGGCTTCTATTAAGACAGGCTGGGTAAAGCCGGTTGTTTCGGTATCGAATATTACGGCGGTTTTATTTTCCATCGCTTTCAGGGTTTTGGTAATTTTCTTCTTCTATATACTTCCTTATCTCTTTTTTATCAATCTTTTCTATAATTTTTTCTTTTTCATTAGGCTTTATTCTTTCAAAAAGATTGCGGTAGGTCGTCCTATTTTGTTCAAGACCGCCAGCGTCTTTCTCGTTTCCGCGTTTTTCCTTATCCGTAAAATAATAATTAACTTTTATCATTTTTAATTTAAAATTAATTGTATTTATAAACCCGTCGAACCGAATCCGCCGTCTTTTCTATCGGTGTCTTCATCGACCTTAGGTACCAGGTTAGGCTCACCCGTCCATACATGAACTATTAACATCTGTGCTATTTTTTGGCCTGGCAGTAAAGTAATAATATCCTTAGACACATTTTTCGTTAAAACGATTATTTCCCCTCTGTATTCATGGTCTATAACTCCAGCTTTAATTTCTATTTCTTTTAACGCCAAACCGGATTTTTCCTTAATAATCGCCGCATAACCCGCTGGGAATTCAATCTTAATTCCCGTATGAGCCGAAATTAAAACGTTAGGTTTTAGTACTGTCTTTTCGCATACGAACAAGTCTAATCCGGCATCGCCTTGAATAGCCCTTTTAGGCATTGCGGCTTCAGGATGGAACAGTTCAATATTTAAATAAAAATCTGAAAACATTATTTATTATTTAATCCATTTATATATTATATAAAGTTTATTAAATAAAGGTAAATTGACAATTAGTATGAAATCTAAATATTTATATGCAAAACTAATAAATTTATTTTAATTATATCATTATACTAACTAAATAAAAATAGCTTCTAAGTTTTCTTGAAGCAATGTTTTTAAAAAATCTTAAATATATTATATTATCAAAAAAAATAATAATATCGGATGCTTTACTTTATAATATGAGACAATTTTCGGTAAAATTATAATATGTGAAGAATGGGATATTGCTAATAAATGTCTTATTTAATGGCAGAACAATGTTTCCCTTTGCAAATTCATTTATTTTTTTAATGTTTTACAGGCTATTTAAAGATTTATGCGCACCGTAATACAACTCTCCAATCGCTATGGACGGTATGAAAATTTCATCGGCTTGTTTTATATATTCATAAATATCGTTAT
>JAJZLA010000260.1 GCA_021803845.1 bacterium
TTTCTGAGTATTAATTTTTTAGCAAGAGGTATAGTAAGCGCTTCCGATTTTTGAGCGCATCCCGACAGCGTTAAAGGTAATAAGTATATAGCAAATACAATTATTAAAAATATTTTTATTTTTTTCATAATATAATATATATTAAAACAAAAAGTCTTATTTATTCTAATATCTCTCTGACTGTATTTTAAAACAAAGCCATTTTTTCACCTCATTACGGCAATAAATGGCTAGGAAAATTTTTACATTTTAGTTCATTTTCATACCTAATTTTACATTTTAATTCATATCGGAGTCAAGAGGTAAATCTGCAAAACTGCTTATTTACTGCAGTTTTTAATGGTGCGTCCAGCAGGATTCGAACCTGCGACCCACAGCTTAGAAGGCTGTTACCTTGATTGATAAGTTAATGAAATTACTAACTTATCGGCTGTATATATTTTTTATGTGCGCTAAAATGTGATTATTTTATAGCAGACTTTGAAATTCATTTGATTCTAATCCCATGTCTTTAATTATTCCTGAGAGCGTTTTCGGTTTTATAATTTTTCCAGAATGAATTGGAACGACTATCCGCCTTTTATCCGAATCGCGGTAATAAATGGCGTGGCTTCCTGATTTCCTGTCGAACTGAAAGCCTAATTTAACAGCCACCTTTATTATGTCCTTAGAAGTAATGCGAGGCAATTTAGGGCTCAAACCGCTACCCTCATAGATTTAATAGCAATGTCTTCAATTGGGATTTCTTCTTTATGCATCTTTAAACTTTCAATATAAAGCTTAATTGCATCTTTTATATTTTCTGATGCTTCATCGTAGTTGTCCCCGTATGTATGACATCCCGGAAGAGCCGGACAAAACGCATGAAATCCGCCGTCTTCTTCTCTTTCCAAAATAACCGTATAATTATATTCTTTCATGTTGTGTTTTTAAATCCTATAAATTTCTAATTTTTAAGAACAGCAATTATTCTTCATTTTTTATAATAAATTAATTTTATCCCTTGTAAAATATTATGTCAATAAAACTTTTATGTAATTAACATTAGGGCTTTTAAAATCTATTCATTAATCCACTTGGTCATTAATAACGCTTCTATATCCATATCGTTTATCGGGTTTCCCTTGACAATCATAATAACAACCCCGATAATCTTAAAATCGGAGTTATCGTCTATGGAAAATGTCCGGGTATCGATCTCGAGGTATGTTTCATCGGTAACCGCCCTGTTGTTGATATCCCATTCAGGTTCAATATAAAAGCCGTTATCAAAAGGATTGTCCGCAATAAAAAACACGATATCTTTTGGATAATTCTTATCCGTTTTATTATTGTCCTTACTTTTAGCATTAAACCTGGTATAATAGCGAATTTTTTTCATTCTTCTTACGAAACTTTCCTTGCCGTTTGATATAACGACGATACTGGAATCCGCAAAATACATACTTGCCAGCAAATCATCCGGCATTAAGGTTTGCTTAAGGTATTTAATAATCAGAAAATCTCCCTCTTTAATGGTGGGTTCCATCGAGGGGTCATGCATTTTATAAGCATATATTCCATTAATTTTGCTTATTACTACGGCCATTTTGCCAGGAACGAACACAAACTGTCCTTCGGTATTTTTTTTTAATTTCAATAAGTCTTCTTTATCGGAAATCAATTTATCTGATAGAGGTATAGGGTTAAACCGATTTTCGATTAAGTTAGAAGATTTTTCCTCAAATTCTTCATTTTGTTTTTCGACTATTTTCTTTAATTCTTTGACGTAATCGGGAAAATCTAAGGCATTAGAAATTTTTTCTATAATTTTGGATGTAGGCTTTTTTCGGAAAGTTTCAAGTTCCGTAACCGATACTCTCGAAAGTCCGGCTTTTTTAGCTAATTCGGCCTGCGTAAGGTTTTGTTCGATTCTTAAATTTTTTAATTTTTCGATTAGCTTGACTTCAAAAATGTTTAATCTGGGCTTTTTCTTATGCAATTTATACCCCCGTTAAATTTTTATATTATACCATTTCAAAAAAATAATAGCCTTTGAATATTTCAATATATCCTACATAAATTTACAATGATAAAAAAATAATTTGACTTTATGAAAATAAGTTATATAATATAATTATACAACATTTATTTACAAAGTAAAATATGGAAATAAAAAACATAAAATCTGAAACTCAAAACGTATTATTGGATGTTAATCAAGCGGCGCAATATCTTAACGTGAATAAGATGACTATAAGGCGGCTTGTAAACGATAGAGAAATAACATTTTATCGGGTCAAGTCTAAAATTTTAATAAAGACGTCGGATATAGAGCAATATCTTGAGAACAATAAAGTTGAAGGATTTTATGGGGCGATAAAGAAAGTAAATATTAAAAATAATAGAGAAACGATTAATAATATATAAAAGTTTACTGCAGATAATCCCGCTTGCGTTTGACAAACGTAAGATTTTATCGAATGGTAATTGTCTATGGCTGCAGGTAGATTAAAAAGATTACCCGGATGTTCGTTAAGTTCATAAAAACAGACCTCTTATGTAGAAATTCGGCGCTTTATACAACTTGAAATACAAAAACAGCGTGCAGAAACATCTAAAGTAGTTTTTATTCAAACTTTTCGAAAAAATTGAAGCCGATTAATTCGGTTTTTTTAAGTTAGTTTATTGAAAGTCCGCAGATTAAAATCGCCAGTCCGCATTGAGATTAGCGGTTTTGCATGGATTTTCAAGCGATATTTCTCTATGTTGAACATAGATAAATATCGCTACAATCGTGAAAAATTCGTTATTTGCGCCAAGAGCGGTAGTAACGAACACGAACACAATATATATAGTTCCGAAGTTTGGATTTGCCTTCCGTCGCATATCGCGAAAACAGGTTTAGTATTTAAAACCGGCAACGGTGTATTCGGAACGCATAAGAAGACTGACAAATATTAGAGGTAAATATGGGCAAATTAACCGAATTTTATAAACAGCACCGCCGGCTATTTTTGGCGCAGAAGCACCAGAATACGTCTAAAACCCAAAAATTCAGGGATAAGGCGGCTATTAAGTTCTTTTCATTTTGCGAATCTCAAAATTTACTCCACACTGACGGAATCCGCAAAAAGCAAGTGGTAAAAGATTTCTTCGGTACTAAAGAAATGTCAAATAAATCAGACGAAACCCGCCGGAAATATTTTTTGGTAATTAGAGAAATTTATAGGCGGTTCTTTAAGATAAATATCGGAATCGAGGTTTTAAAGTGAGCGGTAAAGCTATGAGCATAAAAAACGAATCTAAAATATCGTTTCTGGCAAAAGAAATATCGGAATTTATTAAACGGGGATCTTCCACTGCCGAAAAACTTTCCGCTACTTTAAGAGAAATTAAATCTCAAAGCGGAATTAAAACTTTAAAAGATTTAGAGCAGCCTCATATTAACGATATGGTTACAGCATTAAAAAATAACGTCTCATCGGGAAATATGTCTTTATCTAACGCAAATTCATATATCTCAAGCATTAATAATATCGTGAAGTATATAGATAGGGATGATTTACACGTCATTAAAGCATCGGACTTCGGATTAT
>JAJZLA010000261.1 GCA_021803845.1 bacterium
TTTATAGCCGATATTGTGCGAATCGAATATTGCGCTTATCTGTCTGATAATTTTACCGCTTTTCATGCGTAATATTCTGTCTATTGCTTCATCTTCTTTTATGCCGGTAATATTGGCAATTTCTAAGAAAGGGTGTTTGGCGATAGGAAAATTGGACTGAAGAATATTTAATATTTTTCTGTCTGTAAGTTCAAGTTCCATAGATTTTAAATTCGGCAAAATATAATTAATAATTTTATTTATATAAATTATAACAGTTTAGCCGAATAACCGTCAAGAAAAAAGAAAAACCTCCGATCGTATTAAATTTTAACGATTGGAGGTTTTCAAACAATTTTTTGCGTTATCTTTTAGTTTTAAATTATCCTCGGACGATTACTTTAAAGACTCAAGATATTTTGCAATAGTATTAACATCTGAAGCCGGCATGTTTTTGTGATTCGGCATAATAGCCATATAGGACTTTCCGTTAAGAGCAACCGTACTTCCTGAAGCAAAATGCGCTCCGGGATTTACTATCTGCGTTTTAATCCATGAAAGGCTCCTCTGGGAACCTATATGAGAAAGATTCGGACCTACTTGCCCGCCGTGACCGTCGATGGTATGACAGGCTATACATCCTTCAGATCTAAATAATGCAGGGCCGGAAGCAGCAAAAGCCGAAACTGCAAACGACGATACTCCTGCAAATACTACAGCGGCAGTAATTAATTTACCCATTTTTGAAAACATTGTAATTCACCTCCTTTTTTTTAATAAATATTATTATATCTCAATAATATTTTAACGATAAAAATAATCAATAAAAAATTAAAGCGCAAAACTATAGATAAAATTTAAAAAATAAAAAATTAATAAGTTATAAATTACGGTATTTAATATAGGTAAATTCGGTATTTTTAAATAATAAATTTATGCCTGTCCTGAACGCCGTCAAATAACGCCGGCATTGGACAGACATAATTATTAATAGAAAAATTATTTCAATGATTCAAGATAACTGGCAAGAGCGTTAAGCTTTGAAGCCGACATATGCTTATGCGCAGGCATAATAGCCGTATAAGATTGTCCGTTTATAGTTACGGAACTGCCCGCCGCAAAATGAGCGGAAGGGTTTGTAATCTGAGTTTTAATCCAAGAAAGGCTTCTTTTGCTGCCGACATGTGAAAGGTCCGGTCCAACCGAACCGCCCTGTCCGTTAATAGTGTGGCAGGCTATGCATCCTTCCGAGCTGAAAAGCGAAGAACCGGTGGAAGCAAAAACCGTAGTAGCGCTAAAAGTTAAAGCAGAAGCAATTAATAAAGACGAAATTACTTTTTTCATTTTCATAATAATTCTACCCCCTTAAAATTAAATAAATTAATAATGCTTTGTTTCTTTATTATCAAATAATATACTAAAAAAAAAATTAAGTCAATATTTTTATCTGTTTTTTTATATATTTTTTTCTTGCATTTTTCGGTAAATAACATATAATAAAAAATCGTGTAAAATTTTATTTATTTATTTATTAAAATTTAGCTGGGGATTTTAGTTCTCCGAAGGAGGTATGTAAAATGAATTCATTAGGAACGCATTTGCTTTTAGAATTAAAAAAATGCAGAAAAAATATCTTAGACGATCTTGAGTTTGTAGAAACTGCAATGCTGGATGCGGCATCGGAAGCAAAAGCTACGATAGTCGAGCATAAATTTCATGAGTTTAATCCGTTCGGAATAAGCGGAATGGTTATTATTGCCGAATCTCATCTTTCTATTCATACATGGCCAGAATACGACTATGCGGCCGTAGATATTTTTACTTGCGGCGACATAATTAAACCTCAGGAGGCCGCAGAATTTTTAGTGGAAAGATTCGGTTCGTTAGAGCCGCAAATTATGGAAATAAAAAGAGGCCTTATATCTATTTACAACGAAGAACTTCCTCATAAAGTACTCTGCGAGGAGAAGCTCGTCGCTCGTTAGCGTGCAATTCCTCTTAAATTTTCGTCGAATTTGGCGTAATAAGATATTTTCTGGGAAGCCCCTGCATCTGTTTTTTTTAAATCTGCAAGGGCTTTTTTTATGCTTTCTTTATCGAACGGCTTTTTTAAAATAAAACCGTTCGAAATATTTATAAGGTCTAATAAGGGAAACATGACGAACAGCCGCTTAAAAATCTCCTTGTGAGGAATTTTTAAATCCGGTAAATCTATATGAATATATTTTTTTGAACTGACATTATAAGCAAAAAGAATATCTATATCAATAACACGGGGCATATATCTTACCGAATATTCTTTTCTGCCCATAATTTTTTCGATATTTTTAAGAAACGACAACAGTTTATGAAAAAAACTTGAGAAGTCGTCTATATTATTATACGATTTTGCCTGAATGCTAAGAATAACAGCGCAGTTTAAAAAGAAAGGCTGATTTTCGTTTCCGACCGGAGAGGTTAGATATATGGACGAAACGCCTGAAATCTTTACATCAGACAGCGGACTTTTATGCTTAGGGCTAATTCCGCTAAAAACTTTTGCTCCGTTTTTAATAAAATCCAATGCTTTTAATAAGTTAGACTCTTTATCGCCGACATTACTGCCTAATCCTAAACATACGATAAAATCTTCCTCGTCAAGCTTAGCGTCTGCTAAAATCATGCTCCCATTCTTACTAAAGCTTCTTTTATACGGTTTTCGCTTAGAGTCAATGAAAACCGCACAAAACCTTCGCCGTTTTCGCCGAAACCTGAACCGGGCGTAACTATTATTCCCGTTTCATTTAAGAGCGATACGGCAAAATCCTTAGAAGTCATGCCTGTTTTAGGAACATGCGCCCAAACGTAAAACGTTGCATCGGATTTATACACTTTATAACCCAATTTTTCCAAACCGGACACTAAAAGTTCGCGTCTTTTTTTATATATTTTATTATTATCCTCGACTGCTTTAAGCTCGTTGTCTAATCCGTAGGCTCCGGCAAGCTGAATGGCTTGGAATACTCCGGAATCCAGATTTGTTTTAACGGCTCCGAGTCCCTTTATTATTTCTTCGTTTCCTGCCGCAAACCCTATCCTGAAACCAGTCATATTAAACGTTTTAGAAAGCGAATGAAACTCTATTCCTATTTCTTTTGCGCCGTTTGCTTCAAGAAAGGAATCGTTCCCCTTTTCGCCCGTATAAACTTCGGAATACGCAAAATCATGCGCGACTATAATTTCATTGGTCTTTGCAAATTTTACTACCTCGTTGAAAAAATGTCTGTCCGCCGATGCGGAAGTAGGATTGTTCGGATAATTAAGAAACATAAGTTTTGCTTTTTTTAAAATATCGTTGGGTATAATTGAAAAATCGGGCAAAAAATCGTTTTCCTCTTTGAGCGGCATAATATAAGGGATGCCTCCGGCAAAAATAGTGCCTGCCCTGTAAACGGGATACCCAGGATCCGGTATCAAAACTACGTCGCCCGGATTAATAAAAGCAAGCGGTAAATGCCCTATTCCTTCTTTTGAGCCTATTAAAGACAGAACTTCAGTTTCCGGGTCAAGCGTTATGTTGAATCTTTTTTTATACCAGTTCGAAACCGATTCCCT
>JAJZLA010000262.1 GCA_021803845.1 bacterium
CGTTTTTGATAAACGATACGCATCTTTTCAGCGGCGATACGCTTTTTAGAAATACCGTGGGAAGAACCGATATTTTGGGCGGTTCTTCGGAACAGTTAATAGGTTCGATTAAAAATAAACTTATGGTTTTAGACGATACTTTAAAGGTTTATCCGGGTCACGGCGAACCCACTAATATAGGATACGAAAGAAAATTTAATCCTTATTTAATATGATTTAATATGAGTTTGCATAATAAAAACATTCTTTTATGCATTACCGGTTCTATCTCTTGCTACAAAAGCATCGATTTATACAGGAGACTTAAAAAAGCCGGCGCAAAAGTAAAAATTATCGTCAGCGATGCGGCGACGAAGTTTATTTCGCCTTATATTTTTGAATCTTTCGGCGAAGAGGTTTTTGAAGACGATGCCTTTAAAAGCCCGCTTTCGCATATCGATTTGTCGAAATTTGCCGATATTATACTTATAGCCCCCGCTACGTATAACACGATTAACAAACTTGCCGCGGGCATAGCCGACACCCTTATAACGCTGACGGTTGCGGCTTCGCCGGATAAGCCCAAACTCCTCGTTCCTGCTATGAATCCGAATATGTACGCCAATAAAATATTAAAAGATAATCTTAATAAATTGGCGAAACACAATTTTTACGTCGTTTCGCCGGAAACCGGAAACGCCGCCTGCGGGGATTTCGGCGAAGGCAAATTTCCGGAAATAGACGATATTATTTTCGGCGTCGAGTCGGTTTTTAAAAAAAAAACGCTTAATGGCAGGAAGGTTTTGGTTACTGCCGGAGCTACGAGGGAATATTTCGACCCGGTCAGGTTTATGTCAAACGGTTCAAGCGGCAAAATGGGCATAAGCATAGCAAATGCGGCGCTTAAGGCAGGCGCCGAAGTTAAGCTTATAGCCCTTAATATCGACGACCGCATTCAATATATAAACAGGCGTATAAAAATTATAAGCCGCACGGATTTTAACGGCCTTAAAGAATCTTTGTTCGACGAATTTAAGAAATCCGATATTCTTTTTATGGCGGCGGCAGTCTCGGATTACGGTTTTAAAGAAAAAAGCCCCGTGAAGATTAAAAAAAGCGGCAATACGGGTGCGGGCGGCACACTTAAAGTCGAGCTTATGCAAAACGAAGATTTATTAAAAGCCGTTTCCAAAATCAAAAAAGACGGACAGATAGTTTTCGGTTTTGCCGCCGAAACCGGTTCCGCAATAGAAAACGGACGAAAAAAACTTTCCGAGAAGTCCCTCGACTACATTTTTGTCAACGACGTGTCCAAAGATATTATCGGCGGCGACGAGAACGAGGGCTTTTTAATAACGAAAGCCGGCGAGGTAAATAGATTTGAAAGAGAAAAGAAGGAGAGCCTTGCGGAAAAACTGATTGAAGAGATAAGTTTTCCTGCCTGAATTTATGGTATAATAAAAAAAACAGTATAATAAAAAAAACTTGACAGAATATTTTATAAGAGATATGATTAAATTGTAGATGATTCGTTAAAACTATATTTTTTTTTAAAAACATTTTTAAAATTGTGGGGAGGATGCGATGAAGAACGAATTGCCTTTTTTTAAAAAAAGTTTCTTTTCTTTAATTGTAATTTTAATGTTTTTAAGTGTGGGGACCGTTCTTTTTTCCGGTTGCGGATCGGGAGGAAGGGGAGGTCCGACCAGCTTAGCCCCGTCTTCCACTTCCCCTTTAGTATCCCCAGCTATAACGGCGACTATTCCTCTTTCGGCTTCTTCTACTGGGGCTGGTTCGTTTTCGCCTAACGGGCAATATTTTTATGCAAGCACCGGTAACGGCGTAGATGTTATAAATACGGTTACTGGAGCATTGGTAACAACCCTGGCGGTCAGCGGGACTCCTCACGGACCTATTACTTTTTCCGGTCCTTCCGATATTTATGTTCAGACTACTGCTTCGGATATATATGCAATCGATCCTTTAACTAATACAATCGGCTCGCCCGTTTCGACAACCGCCGTAGCGGGACTCTTTCCGTCAAACAAGCATACAGACGGCGGATATACTATCTGGGGATGGGCAAATAAGCTTTCCATAGTTTCTTTGCCGTCGCTTGCCGTTGCGGGAACCATTAATCCCGTTGATTCTTCTATGGCATATCCGAAAGACCCGGGCGAATGGACTGCCGTAAACCCGATTTATCCCTACGGCTATGTCTCTTTGCGCGGCGCGGGAGAAGTCTTCGTCGTGGATTTAAATCCATCGAGCGCAACCTACGGCACGGTTATAAAGACTATACCCACTATGGTTTCCGGCACGCAGACTTACGGTCCGTGCGATGCCACCGTAAGCAGTAACGGAAAATATCTCTATGTTCCGGTATTCGGCGATACGGGTGTCGGCGAACCTCTCGTTTCTCCCGGTTACGTGCTTGTTATAGACGTCAACCCAAATAGTCCCACATACGGACAAATCATTCAGCAGGTTGACGCTCCGAGCGGGTTTACCACCATAATGGCAACGGTTGCGCCGAACAATCAATATCTTGCCATAGAAGGCTCTGGCGGAGAGCTGTATTATACCGTTAATCCCTCCACAGGTCTTATAACGAATCCGACTTCTCCGTACGAGTTAACCTCTCTTGCGGGAGCAAATACCGACGAATTTACGCCGGGGAGCAACAGGGACTTCGTAATGGACGGCTCTGACGTGTATGTGGTAACTATGGTGCCATAATGTTTTCGAACGGGCGATGCGATGCCGCATGTTTATATAATAGTATAATTATAATAAAAAATGGGAATAATAAGAATTTTATTATGACCATATATGCGAATATAATAGAAAAGGAGGTGATTGTCCCAAATGAAGCGGTTAAACTTTATAAGCAAGGCCTTTTTAGCCGTTCTATTGCTGATGCTTGCTGTAGCGTTGGGAGGAACTTTTAGCGCTGTGCACGTCCATACAGGCTCGAATTATGTAGGAAGCGGGTTTGGCGAAGGATTAAGCACAGGTTCTTCCGGAGGCTCCGGCGGCGGCGGTGGCGGCGGTGGCGGCGGCGGCGGCGGCGGTGGCGGCGGCGGCGGATGCGGAGGCTAATCTCGGGCATATTCGCCACTTAAGCTTTTTGCTCTTTACCGCTGGATTAACTTTAAATTAAATAAATTAAAAAAAATAATGAAGGTGTTAGAGAGTAGTCAGCCGTATGGCCGAAGGCAACGGACCGCCTTAAACGCGTAAACATGTGCATATTAAAGTAAATTTTAAGGGCGGTTCGCCGCTTTTGGCTGTATAATTTTTTAGGTTTTTTTAGACGCGCATTTATTAATTATTTTATAAAAACCGCAATGGTGAGGAGGATAGCGATGGATAAGCGGCTTAAGGTTAGATTAAGCTTGGCCCTGATGATTTTTTCGTTATTAATCTGGTGTTTTTATCCCGTAAAAAATTCATTCGGGGCGGGATATAAGAAGGACGGCATCGGCGTAAGTTTGTCCGGGTATTATGTAGGGAAAGGATATTGGTCAATGAATCAAGTTCAATATTTCAATTCTTTATCCCAATATCCCGACAACAACACGTTTCAAA
>JAJZLA010000263.1 GCA_021803845.1 bacterium
TATTTCATATCCGCGTTAATCATAATATACTCGCCTCAAAGTTTCAGATTTAAGATTTATATAATAGACGAAGTTCATATGTTGTCCAACAGCGCGTTTAACGCCCTTTTAAAAACCCTCGAAGAACCGCCTGCGCACGCAAAATTTATCTTCGCCACCACGGAAATCCATAAAGTTCCCGAAACCATACTGTCGAGATGCCAGAGGTTTAATTTTAAAAGAATACCCACAAAAATTATTTTCGACAAACTAAAAGAAATCGCTCTTGCCGAAGACGTTTCGGTAACCGACGAAAATCTTATGGTTATCGCTTCGCTTGCAGACGGTTCATTGAGAGATTCGCTTTCTATTTTAGATACCGCTATCTCTTATTTCGGAAAAGATATAAAAGAAGATGTTTCGCCCGTGTTGGGACTGACCACGAAATCTATAATATTTAATCTTATAAATGCCCTGTTTGCGAAAGATTACGAAAGCTCGATAAAAGCGGCAAGGGAGATTTACGAATCCGGAGCCGACTTAAGGCAATTTATGAAACAGGCGGCATTGTATATAAGAAATATTTTAATCGTAAAACTAAAATATAAAGACCTCGTTTACGATTTGACCGACGAAGAAATTAACGCTTTAATTCCATTCGCCGAACAAAAATCGACCGAAGAACTTTTAGATATGCTCGATATTATGATTAACGCGGATATGAAATATCAAAGGATTTCATCGCCTTTGTTAATGCTTGAACTGACCCTTTTCAGGCTTTTCAATATTCCGCAAAAAAAAGACGTGCAGGAACTTATAAGGAAACTTAATAATTTGAAAGCGGCCGACGCGCCTGAAACATCCGGCGCGCACGCCGATATTGCGGAACAATCCGCCTTAAAGAATAACTATAAAATAACGGGGGTTGATACGACGTCCGATGCGGCAACTATGAAAAATTCAAATCCGGCGCCGGATGAACCCGTTAAATCGGCAAATGAGAACGGTTATTCCTTAGAACATGAAAAATTATTCGACCATTTTTTAAAGACGGACGAAAAATTAAACGGGCTTAATAAAAAAACGGAGACGACAGACGGCGTCGTTGTGGGCATAGCGAAGCAATCTCATAGCGAAATAACCGCAGATACTCAGTCGGATTCGGCGGACAAGAAAAACGCAGGAGGCATAATAGAAAATATTAAAGAAATATTCGGGAGCGGTATCGAAAGAATTGAAAAAAATTTAAAAAGTTAATTTGCAAAAAAACTTTAAATCGAATAAAATATTACTAAAAAATAGGGAGGGTAAACGATATGTCTAAAAACATCGCCGGCATGTTAAAGCAGGCGCAAAAACTTCAATCCGATATGCTTAAAATGCAGGAAGAATTAGGGTCTAAAACGGTTGAAGCAAGCGCAGGCGGAGGAATGGTTACGGCAAAAGTTAACGGAAAACAGGAACTGCTTGAAATCAATATAGATAAAACCGTAGTAAACCCCGATGATGTCGAAATGCTTCAGGACCTCATAGTAGCTTCCATAAACGAAGCCCTTAACAAGTCGAAGGATATGGTAACCGGCGAAATGTCTAAACTAACCGGCGGGCTTAACCTGCCCGGTCTTTTCTAACCGGCGGCTTTATGTCTTTAAATCATTCCGATTACGTCAAGGATATAGTCTTTGCATTTAAAAAACTGCCGGGCATAGGCGAAAGGTCTGCGAGAAGATTAGCTTTTTATATACTTTCCCAAAATGAATCCGTAGCCTATAACCTTGCGGACGCCATAAAAAATGCAAAACAGAATATCAAGCTGTGCAAAAACTGTTTTAATCTCAGTTCGGACGAGCTGTGCCCTATATGCAATAATATGTCAAGAAACCATAAACAGCTTTGCATAGTAGAAAATCCGGAAATAATATATGTATTTGAAAAAAGCGGCAATTATAATGGTTATTACCATGTTCTGCACGGTTTAATCAATCCGCTAGAAGGTATTACTCCGTCGGACATAAGGTTAAAAGAACTTGCCGGAAGAGTGGAAACCGGCGGCTTTGAAGAAATAATACTTGCGTTGAATCCCAATTCCAACGGAGAAGCGACTTCAATATACATACAGAAAATTTTATCTCCTTATAACGTTCGCATATCCGTTCTGGCACGAGGAATCCCAATCGGTTCCGATTTGGAATACGTCGATAAAGATACTCTTTCCGAAGCCATCAACTATAGAAAAAAATTCGATTAATTTTAAAATTTTTAGGCATATTGACATATTTATAAAAAACTAATAAAATGTTAGTTTTCAATTATATAAATTTCTCTTAAATTTAAAAAGGCATATAAAAAAATTATCGGATTATGCCGATTAACCTGTTAAGATAACAAATTATTGCTATTAAACTTATTAAATTAAATGTTTGACGGACTGAGCACAAAACTCGAAAGGGTTTTTAAAAATCTTAGGGGCTACGGAAAGCTGTCGGAAAAAAATATAGAGGACAGCCTTAAGGAAGTTAGGCTTTCTTTGCTTGAAGCCGACGTAAACTATCTCATAGTAAAGGAATTTATAGAGTCCGTAAAAAATAAGGCTATAGGTGAAAAAGTAGCGGAAAGCCTTACCCCTGCCCAACAGATTATTAAAATAATACGGGACGAACTCGTTGAATTATTAGGAAACAACGAACCTTTAAATATTAAGGCAAAGCCTCCCGTAATTATAATGCTTATAGGACTACAGGGCTCGGGTAAAACGACTACCGCCGGAAAACTCGCGCTGTATCTTCACAGGATGAAACGAAGCGTTTATCTTGTTCCTGCGGATGTTTACAGGCCAGCCGCAATTCTACAGCTAAAAAAAATCGGCGCAAGCATTAATATTCCGGTTTACGAAACACCCGAAGAAAACGGGAAAGTTTTACAAAAGCCAGACGAGATACTTAAAAACGCGGTGGAGATTGCCGAAAAACATGCTTACGATACCATAATCGTAGATACCGCCGGACGGCTAGAAATAGACGAACCCTTAATGGACGAGCTTAAGCTTCTTAAAAAGAAATTTAATCCTAACGAAATTTTATTTGTAGCAGATTCAATGCTGGGACAAAGCGCGGTTACTGTAGCTAAAACCTTTAACTCTGCGCTCGACATATCGGGAGTCGTTTTGACGAAAGTTGACGGCGACGCAAGAGGAGGGGCGGCTCTTTCAATTAAAAAAACGGTTAATAAACCCATAAAATTTATCGGCGTCGGCGAAAAATTGAGCGACTTCGAGGTCTTTTACGGCGACAGGATAGCCGACAGAATACTGGGAATGGGCGACATATTAAGCCTTATAGAAAAAGCGCAGGAATCTATCGACGAAAAATCTGCGAAATCTATCGAAGACTCTCTTAATAAAAAAGATTTTACGGTAAAAGACTTTGCCGAACAGCTTAAAATGATGTCTAAAATCGGCGGCATTGCCCAGATAGCCGGCATGATACCCGGCTTTTCTAAAATCAAAGATAAATTCGATTCCGAAGCGGCCGAAAAAGAAATCGTAAAAATTAAAGCTATAATAAACTCTATGACCGAAAAGGAAAG
>JAJZLA010000264.1 GCA_021803845.1 bacterium
CCAAGCCTATTATAAGCCCGCTGCAAAAATGGACAGGGCAAAAACGGCAGAAGCGACCGTTAATCCTCCAAGCATTTTTTTCATACTGCTTTTGTTCATAAAATCTCCTCCGTAAATTAAATTAAAATTAAATTTACAATCTGAATTTGTCTAATTTTTACGCTTTAATTATATTAACAGATTATTGTTACAATTTTATTACATTTATGTTAAATTTTTGTAACAAATCCTAGTCTATGTTATAATAATTTCGGAAAAAATTAATAATTATCGTAATTTTTTATTTTTAAGGAGGGCATATCTATATGAAAGCGCTTAACATTTATAATCCCGTAAAAATCCATTTCGGCGCCGGCTTAATCGGCGAAACCGGAAAAATAGCCAAAAAATATTCGGATACGGCTTTAATAGTTACCGGAAAAAACTCTATGCAAAAAACGGGAACATTAGATAAGCTCGTAAAAATATTAAAAGACGCAGGGGTTGCCCCGATAATATTCGACGGGATTACGCCTAATCCCACAACTTATGAAATAGATTCGGCGGCGGGCATCGCGAGGGGAAAAGGCATCGGGCTTATAATAGGCTTGGGCGGAGGAAGTCCGCTTGATTCCGCAAAAGCCGTCGCGGTTGCGGCAAAGGGAAATATTCCGGTATGGGACTACCTGAAAACTACGGCAAAGGAAGCGCTTCCAGTTATAACTATAGTTTCGACCTCCGGAACCGGCAGCGAAGTTAACAGATATTCAGTCATGACAAATACCGAAACCGGGGAAAAACCTGGGTTCGGCTATGAATGTATGTACCCGAAAGAGGCCGTAATCGACCCCGAAATTATGCTGTCTATGCCCGCTAACGTAACTGCGGCGACCGGGTTCGACGTATTTGTTCATATTTTCGAAGCTTTTACCGGAAAAGCAAAAAATGCGTTTTCTTCGGCTTACTGTATGCAGGCGTTTTATCTTCTAAAAGATAATTTAATCAAGGCATATAACGAGCCCGATAATATCGAACCAAGGGGAAATATGGCGCTCGCTTCCGCTCTTGCCGGGCTTGCGATTGATATTTCAGGCGTCGGCATAATGCACGCTATGGAACATCCGGTATCAGGAAATTATTCTAACGTGGCACACGGCGCTGGACTTGCGGCTCTTGCGTTAGAATCGATGAAATACAATTTAAACGCATGCAAAAAAGACTTTATGCTTATAGCGCATCATTTCGGCATTAAAAGGGCCGGCAAAAGCGACGACGAATACGCCGGGTCTTTAATAGAAAAAACAAAAGAAATGCTTTCGGCTTTAAATCTGAATATCCGTTTAAAAGACCTCGGCGTAGAAAAAGACAAACTTAGGAAAATCGCAAAAGAGGCTTTCGATACAATGGGCTTTGCTATTCAGAACAATCCTGCCGAAGCCGGCGAAAATGAAGTTTTAAAACTTTTGGAAAACAGCTACTGATTTATTACATTTATTTATCGATATTTTTATTGCGGCGCCTTTTTTATGCTTATAACCATGCTGTCCGTCAGCTATTTTTTTAATAAATTTTTATTAGTAGAACTGCTTATTTACTGCCGTTTTGAGTGGTGCGCCCAGAGGGATTCGAACCCCCGGCCTGCAGATTCGTAGTCTGACAGTGTGATTTTTAACTTATTGAAATTATTAATCTTGCAGTGCGGTATATTTTTTATGTAGGGGTTTTTGTAGTTTACCTGCCCCGGCCGCCTCTGCCGTTACCGAGCCTGTTCTGCAAGTCTTTGGTAAAGGCGTCTTCATTATCCGGAGCGTTTACGATATTTTCGTTTTTGCTTTTATCGACTGAATTATCAAAAAACCTTTTTAAAGCTTTTATTGTTTCGTAAATACTATCTACTATAAAATTTCTTATTTTCGTAATATCGTTTTTAATATTATATACTCTTAAGCTGTTTATGTAATCAAGGCGTTTTATCGGATATACGATAAAGGGCGGGTAAGCATTTTTTATTAGTTGTAAACTCGTTATAAATCTTCCCGTCCTGCCGTTCCCGTCAATAAAAGGATGAATAGATTCAAATTCGGCGTGCATATCCGCCGCTTTAATTATGGGATGCTCATTTCCTTGCTTATCTAATTTTTCTGTAAAAGCTTTCATTAGTTCGGGAACTTTTTTATAAGGCGGCGGGGTATATTCGGTTCCCGATATAAAAACAACTTCTTGCCGATATTTGCCGGCATTTTTATCGTCAATTCCGAAAAGAACTAATTTATGTATCTGAAGAATATCGTTTTCCGTAATTCTGCTTGAATTTAAAAGAGTGTATATAAAATCATAGGCCTTAGCGGAATTTATCGCTTCCAAATGTTCTTTTACGGTTTTACCGCCAATAGTTATACCGTTTTCGATTATAACTTTAGTTTCGCTTTCGGTAAGCGTATTGCCTTCAATAGCATTTGTGGAATAAACGGAAGAAACTCTGTAAAAATCTTTAAGTTTGTTTAAAAGATTTTTGTCTTGTGTTTTATAGAAAGATATTTCTTTATTAAGTTCATCTATCTTACGTAGTTTTAAAGCCGTATCTTCGCTTATAGACATTTTAGATATCCCCTATATTATAATTATACTTTTGGATAGTGCTTTTTAAAGTTTCCATAATACTATATTATATCATACCCTACCTTAAGCTCTTTGACCTTTTCAAGTTCTTCCGGGCTTACTTCCTTCTTCCAGCCCTTGCATTATTACCTGCCACCTCTGCCGTTACCGAGCCTGTTCTGCAAGTCTTTGGTAAAGGCGTCGGGGGTATTATTTATACCGGATATATGGAGCGAACGCTCGTAATAAGGCAAAAGGTAAGACAGTAAAACATTATAACTGCCGGAATTATAAAACTCTATCATAACTTTATTGAATTCAAGCGCGTCTTTTGCTTTAATATTTAAAGCCTGAAAACCGTTTTCAAGTAAAACGCCGTTAGCCGTAAGCCTGCTCGTCCTTTTATTTCCGTCCCAAAAGAACTGATGCCGGCTTCCGAATCCGAAAAATACGAAAGAACGGATAACGGGATTTTCAATCCCTGAAATTTTTTTAACGCCTTGGATAAACAGCTCGTCTAATTTGTCCGCTTTAGGCGGAATATAATCGGTTCCGCCGATGGTTACCTGCCCGGTCCTGAATTCCCCAGGTTTGAGAGATTCGCCAACCGAAACTATTTTATTAAGCTTGCAGAATGTTTCTTTGTCTAATTTAAATTCTTTATTTTGCAGCATAGACAATAAAAGAGAAACGCTTTTATTCTGGTTTAAAACCTGCTGTTCGTCTTCTATTTTGTGTCCGCCGACGGTAACTCCGTCTAAAAGAGTCTGCACTTCCGGGAAAGTCATCGGATTGCCTTCCAATGAGCATACATTATAGATATAATCGATTTTATCCTTTTTAAAAAGAAAAAGCGCAAGTTCTCTATCCGGTTTTACGGCTATACGGTAAGACGAATTAACGGCGTCTATTTCTTTCAAAGAGGCATTTAATTCTATGTCTAAATTTTCTGAATTCATTATAATCCCTCAATAA
>JAJZLA010000265.1 GCA_021803845.1 bacterium
GCCGCCTTTTAAAAAAAACGGGGCTAACGGTAAAACCGTCGGTAGTAAATGCTATTTTTTGCGGAGATTTTAAAACTGCCGCATCTTCCAATAAATTTATTTTTTGGTTTGATATACCGGCTGAAATTCCGCCGCCTTCATTAGAAATACCGTTATTCAGACAGCCGCCGTTATGCGAACGGTAAAAATAATCTTTTCCGGTATCCTGCCGTAAAGTCCGTTAAATATAATGCCGCCTATAAGCTCGGAGGTTTCTTTACCTCCCCCGCCGTGCGAAAGCAATATTCTTTCGTATTTTTTTTTATTCATTTTAATTTTTCAAAATTTAATGGGAACTATTTCAATATTACGCAATCTCCCCTTCTAAATTTTTTGAAATAGTCTGATGATAGCTGTTCGGCGACGGCGACATTATTAATTCTCCTTCGATAATAAATTATATCATAAAATAAAAGATTAATTAAGAATAACGGCGCCTGATTTATTTATGAGTATCTATAATGATATAGAATGTAAAAAGTTTATATAATTTATATGTTTTTATCTTTTAGTTTTAGAGACGTATTTTTTTATTGATTTTTATAGTAATGAATATTACAATAATATGTATTACTATAAAATATTTGAACAGCCGTAATTGATTGATATATCGGGATAAATTAAAGTATAATTCTAAGTATGATATATATATTAAGATATTTATAAATGCGGTTATAACTGTATAACAGGTTATAACTAATAATATTATCATGAGGCAATATGAAATTTTACGATAGACTAAGCGAATTAAAGATGCTTAAGTCAACTTGGGAATCATCGAAAAAAGGTTCCAAGATGACGGTTATTACAGGCAGAAGAAGGATAGGGAAAACAAAACTTATACTTGAATCTTTCAAAGACGACCTTATCTACCTGTTTGCGGCAAGAAAAGACGAAAAACTTTTATGCGAAGAGTTTACGACTTTAATTCAGAATAAAATAAACAAAAGGATAATCGGAAAGATTACAAACTTTAAAGACTTATTTGAATACCTTATGATTTTTTCGGAAGAAAAAAATATAACGTTAGCGATAGATGAATTTCAGGAATTTTATAATATAAACCCTTCTATTTATTCCGATATGCAAAATATATGGGATATGCATAAAGACAAATCTAAAATAAATTTAATCCTGAGCGGCTCTATATATTCGCTGATGAAAAAAATATTTGAAAATTCAAAAGAGCCTTTATTCGGGAGGGCAGACAAAAAAATATACTTAAAACCTTTCGGTATAGACGTATTGAAAGAAATAATGATAGAAAACACCGTTAATTTTGACAATAAAGATTTGTTTAGCTTCTATATATTTACGGGAGGAATAGCGAAATATGTAGAAATTTTCGTCGATAACGGCGCTTTAACATATGATAGAATGCTTGAAAATATCCTGGAAGAAAATTCGGTATTTTTAAATGAAGGAAAAGACCTGCTGATAGAAGAGTTCGGCAAGGAGTATTCAGTTTATTTTTCTATTCTTTCATTAATTGCCAACTCTAAAACATCAAGGAGCGAAATAGAATCCATTCTCGAGAAAAATATAGGCGGATACCTTGACAGGCTTGAAAATGAATATAATATTATAAAAAGGGTAAGACCTATTTTTGCGAAAGAAGGCGGCAGAGTTCAAAAATACGTTATAGAAGATAATTTTTTAAATTTCTGGTTCAGATTTATATACGGTTATAGGAGCGCAATAGAAATAGGAAATCTAAAATATGTAAAAGATATAGTAAATCGCGATTTTAATACATACGCCGGATATTTTTTAGAAAAATATTTTATAGAAAAACTTAAACTATCGAATAAATTTTCCAACATAGGCACATACTGGGAAAAAGGAAACAACAACGAAATAGATATCGTTGCAGTAAACGATATAGAAAAAAAAATACTGATATGCGAAGTAAAATTAAATCCTCAAAAAATTAATCTAAGGAAACTTAAGGAAAAATCAAAAAAATTAATTGAAAAATTTAAAGAATATAGTTTTGAATATAAAGGTTTTTCCTTGAACGACTGTTAAAATCTTCATAGTCCATTTAATTAAAGGAATTAAAAATTTTTTTTATTTAAAAATTTATTTATCCTTAAGAATAATATAAGGTTAGCGCTATTCGCCGTCTTCGTCTTTTAACTGATATTCCGAATCCGGCTCAAAAATATCTTTAAAGGGGATACTCAGGCCTAATATGTTTATAAACAGTTCTGCGGCATTAGAATGGTCTGTTTCGATAGTTTGTATGCCGGAAGAGCTTAAAATTAAAGCGGAAGTTTTATTTAAGGCCTTCGTTTTACGAGTATTACCGGTATTACCTGTCTTATCGGTATTATCCGAAATGGCTCGCCTATCCGGCTTTAAATAGTTTTTATCGATATAGGTTTTTATTATTTTTTCCGAAGGATTTACGGTTATGTATTCCTTGACCCCGGCTTCTAAGTATATATTTTTTTTAACTATTTCGTCATAGCCCATAGTGCTTACGGATAGAATTTCTATTACAAGGTCGGGCGCGCCTACTATGCCCTTTTTCCTTAAGATAGATTTATTTTCCTTGGATATAAAAATAATGTCGGGCTGAAAAACGTTTTTTTCGTCTATGTAAACGTCTATAGGGGCATGTAAAACTATACCCGATTTATTTGCTTTTGCAAAGCCTATCAAAATGAATTCTAAATTTTTTGAAATAGTCTGATGATAGCTGTTCGGCGACGGCGACATTATTAATTCTCCTTCGATAAGTTGATAAGGGCTTCCCTCGGGAAGTTTAAGATAGTCTTTAAACGTATAAATTCCGGTATTAATATCGTCGGGATATATTTTTCTTAAAGCGTAACCCATAGTAATAATCGTTCAACGTTTAATTTTTAGATTAATTTAATTGATATAAATATAAAAAGTAGCTGCTTATTGACTTATTGAATATTTTTGCCTTACTACAATATAATAATTATATCATAAATTATATCATAAAATAAAAGATTAATTAGTTAAAAATTGCGGTATTTATAATATGCGGCGCATGCGCCTTCAAAGGATACCATACACGCCCCTACCGGATTTTCCGGATTGCAGGCTTTCCCGAACAGCTGGCAGTCGTCAGGTTTAGACTTGCCTTTTAATATTTCTCCGCATTTACATGCGGCGCTTTCTTTGACTGCTCTGCCTGTTCTACCTGCATTTCCCGCATTTGACCTTAATTCTAATTCTTTCAGTTTATCTTTAAAAACGTATTCGGCGTCGAAATCTTTAAATTCGTTCCTTAATTTTAAACCGCTTTTAGGAATATTCCCAAACCCTCTCCATTCGAATTCGTCTCTTACCGTAAAATATTTATTTACAAGCGCCTGCGCTTTCATATTTCCGTTTTCTTTGACTGCCCTTTTATACGCAATTTCGACGGCCGGCCTGTTTTCGTTAATCTGCCTTGCTATTAAAAGAACTCCGCTTAAAATGTCGTAAGGCTCGAATCCGGCTATCACTGCCGCCTTGCCGTATTTAT
>JAJZLA010000266.1 GCA_021803845.1 bacterium
TAATAAACTTTACCGGCTACCTTTTCGCCATTGGGACCTATCAGTAAAAAAGTACTCCTATTAAACGAAAGGGCATTAAGCGCTTCGTTAAAAGAAGCTTTTACGACGACGTGCGTAGAGACGTCCGTAGCGCCGTTGGCAGGACTTACAATTCGAACTTTAACCGGATAAAAAGTACCGGCGGGGATAAAACCTAAAACCCTGTCGCTTGCGCATCCGGACAACGCCGGCATAGCGGCAAGAATTAAAGCAAAGAGCAGTAACAAATAAATCTTTTTCTTTTTCATAAAACCTCCTGAAGTTATTTTGAAATTAAATAGACATTTAAACGGAGTGCTCTTGTAACCACTTGTCTAAATTTGGCGTTAATTTATCAAATAGTCTTTGATCTTCGATGTTCGATAAAATTGCAATTTCCGCGCTTATAAATTCTCATAAAAAAGTGTAGGGGTTTTTGTAGGAAAAATTTTCATAATTTTACATAATTTTACCTATTTTTTACATTTTTGTCACATGGAGTGGATTACGATGAAAGGCTTTAAGTCAGTGTTTTTGAGTGGTCGGGATGACACGATTCGAACGTGCGACCCCCTGCTCCCAAAGCAGGTGCGCTACCAACTGCGCCACATCCCGTTTTTTGAAAAATTAATTACATAATTTATTTATTTTATCATTAATAGGCAATGCAGGCAATATAATTTTTTCAGTGTTGTTTTTATTAGTATAATTAATATATTTATTATTTTGCCCGTGTAATCCGCGGTATAATCGCTGTATAATTTTGCATAGTATTTTCACTTTATGTTTTTACGCTTTGCTAAGTCATGACCTCGTGCTTTTATTCATCAGCCAGTAAACTATTCCAAGCACTAATACGAGAAATCCTAATATTGCTACTTCTTCCGATTTTCCTGGAGCCAGAGAAAATATTAATATTTTCCTTAAAAGCGCTGCCATAGCAAGACCTATAAAAGCGCTTAACGCGAATTTATGCCCCTTAAGCTTTTTAACCTCTTCTTCAAGCAGTTCTCTTATCGCCCAAACAATTAACATAGCGCCGAGAATATCGACTACGGTTGATTCAAACGCTCCGCCGCCGAAGGCGAATTTGTAAATTTCAAATATAAACAGAAGAAAAACCATAATTGTCGCAATTATTAGCGATATCACTAGTGCAAGATCAAGCGCATAAGAGAATTTCGAGGTGAATTTTATTATTTTAGTTTCAAATTTTGTAGCCGCAATGTAAAATTTTCCTTCGCTAATGTAGGAACTTATAATTATATCTAGATTAATATCTATTATTTTATTAATAGATTCGATTATTTCGTCTCTTTTATTGGAAGCAGGGATATTTTTTAAAATAACTTTATGAATAAAATTTCTTATATAATTCATTGTTGCGCTTACGTAATGCGAAGGCAGTTTTATCTCCGAATGAATTTCTCCTATTCTTTTTAACTGCCTTAGATATTCGTTATCGTATTTTCCGGAAAAAAGACTAAGAAACCAGATTTTTAGCTTATCCCTATGTCTTGTTCTTATTTCGTCGTTAGGAAGAAATTTGCTGAAATCGTCGAAATTGGATATAAATGAATAAACACCGGAAATGAATTCGTTTGCATTTGAATTCATCAGATCTTTTATTTGTGTTAAATTTGAAGCGTCGCCTTCGTCGAAAGAATAAATTAGCTTTATTTTATCAAGGGTTTCCATGATATTTTAATTAATTTTATAAATATTTTTATTTTATTTTTATTCAGTTTATTATTTATTTAATTAGACAACCTATACGCAGTATGATAAAAATAAGTTATATATTATAAGTCATTATTAATATATGATAATGCAAATATATGATTATAATTATATAGAAATATTTTTATATTTTTGTTATTATAATTATTATAAAACATATATATTAAATAATCTAATATTTTTTTTATTTTAATCGGGATGCGGGATGGTTATTATATTAAAATAACTATAAAATATAAAATAAATTAAAAAAACAATTAATATAAATAAAAAAATTTTGCGGCTACGCCGGGACTTGGACCAGATGAAGGCTATTCGGATTCGGTCTGCAGTTTGCCTCATGCCGTTAAAACAAGGGATAATTTTTTGAAAGCGGAAGAAAAGATGAAACAGGGCAAAAGGCAGAAGTTTGTCGTCGGCACTGGACATGGAACCGCCACCTGCCAAGGACCCGCTTTTGAATATATACATAATTTAGAATTTGTCTACTATAATATTAAAATGATTAAAATATTATCTAAAGGGCAAGACAGATTTATGGACGAATAAAAAAAAGATTTATTGCAGCATCGTTTGACAATTTAGGCCCTAAAATTATATAATTAAATAATGCCGAATACCGATGTATCTTGGTTTAATTTTAATATATATTTGATAGGAGATAAAAATTTTTTTAATAACGACGAAGAGTATATCGATGCTCTCGATGAGGCTTTCGGCGCGGGCTTAAAAGCTTTTCAGCACAGGCAAAAGGATGTTGCTATATATGATTTTATAAAAATTGGAGAGAAGATAAAAAACTTAATATTTAAAAAATATCCCGACGTTAAGTTTTTTGTTAATGAGAGGGCGGATGCCGCAGCAGTTCTTTCGGCAGACGGCGTTCATTTAAATACTAATGCCTTACCGGTTAAATCCGTGAAAGAAAAATTTAAAAATTTAAAAATTTTTTATTCTTCCCACACCATTGAAGATGCCGTCAACGCTGAAAAAAACGGAGCTGATTTTATAACTTTCAGTCCGGTTTTTAAAACTAAAAAAACAAGTTTTTTTCACGGAGCTGACGTTTTAAAAAAAGTTGTTAACGCCGTAAAAATTCCCGTTTTTGCTCTTGGCGGCATAAACGAGTTTAATATACCGGAAATTAAAAAGTCGGGATGCCGTTTTATAGCCGTTCAATCGGCGCTCTTAAGTTTAAATAGAAAAGATATAAGCAAAGAAGTAAAAAAAATGATAAATATTCTTAATACAAAATAAGGTAATTTTAAAATTATGGAATATATAAATCAGATATCGGCTGCAAAACAAGATATTATCACCGATGAAATGAAAGCGTGCGCTTTGGTGGAAGGAGTTGCTCCTGAAAAGATACGCGAAGACGTTATGAACGGTTTTACCGTAATAACGAAAAACAGATTAAGAGACATAAAACCTCTTGCCGTAGGCAAAGATTTAAAAACTAAAGTAAATGCCAATATAGGTTCTTCCGGCGATAATCACGACATTGAAGAAGAGTTGGAAAAGTTGATGACGGCAATAAAAAGCGGAGCTGACGCCGTTATGGATTTATCTACCGGCGGCAATATAGTAGAATTCAGGTCGTATATATTAAAAAATTCTTCCGTTCCTATCGGTACTGTACCTCTTTACGAAGCCTTTCAGCCTGCTGTCGAAAAAGGTATCATTAACCCTAATTCCGCTGATTTTATCGACAAATTCGACCCTGAATACCTTTTCGACGTTATAGAAAGACAGTGC
>JAJZLA010000006.1 GCA_021803845.1 bacterium
AGAAAATGTTTGATCGCTAAAAGGAAAGGGAACGAGAATTATATCGCCCTTTTTATAAGGCGTCATATGCGGCATCCTCGGCGTTATCCCATATCTTTTCAAAAATTCTTTCGGAAAGAACCTGCGAAGAATGAATCGTATGTTCTTCTTTAACTTCTAAAAATTTAATAAAATCCAATATTTCGGGAAGAAATTCTTCCGGTAATCTATCAATTTCATTAATTATTAAATCTCTGCCCGACATCGTAAACCTCTGTTTAAAAATTTATAACTCTATAAAATAAATATAGCACTATACGGAAAGATAATCAAGTTTAGGAAAAAGCATTATTACTCTCTAAAGCAATTAAGAAAGGCTTTGCGCCATAAAAGCGACTTCACCTATTACGCTATCTATATTAATATTTTTAAGAGAGAAAAACGGTTCTTGATTTAATCGTTTAAGATTATTAATATTGATTAAATCAGATAAAGAAAAAGTTTTAAGCGGTAGTTTAGAATTTTCAGAGCCTAATTTAATCTTATCGTTTTTTCCGTCAATTTCGACAATTCTTCGAATAAAAATTCCGATATTTGCAAAATTAATAAGTATCAGTTGACCTTCAAATAATTCATTAATAGTTTGATTAAAGTTTTTTTTGAACTGAAAAAAAGTTAATTCTTCAGCGGTTTTTTTATTTAAAAAAAGAGGCGAAATACCGACGTAAGCACCGTTTTTAATTATAGGAAACATAGAATCGTCTGAAATTTGAATAATGAAAGAACAGAATAAATCGCGCGGCAAAGATAAGAAAGAATAATTATTTTCAGGATAATAAAAAAAGTTATTTTTGCCAGTGGTTCCGATTAATTTTTTCCGGGCGATTTTAATATCTAAATGATTATTAGTATCTTCTTTAAAAAAGGACGTAATATCGACATTAAAAAACTCTGCAAGTTTATATAAATTATGGATTGGAATTTTATCGATTCCAAGTTCATATTTAGTTAGAGAACCTTTATTTATTTGAAGTTTTGTAGAGACATCGAGAATAGTTAAATTACGGCTTTTCCGTAAAAACCTCAATTTTAGACCAATATTTTTATATATTTCTATTTCTTTATCCATATCAAAATTTTAACATTTTTATAAATACTTTTAAAGAATTTTTTTAATTATTATTAATATTTTAAATATATAACGTTTAAAAGAATGTAATTATTAATAATAATCTTTAAAATTAAATATTTTATTTTAGTCTAAAAAAAATACTTGACAAGTATAAATAAAATAATTTAAAATAATTTAAAGTTAGCTAAATAAACTTAATGGTATAAACAAATGCAATTTAAAGCTAATACTAATACTATCCAACTGCAACAACCTGCTCCTGCTAATATATTGGCGGAGCAGGCATTATTAGCGGCAATTATAATTGATAATGCAAACATGAAACAAGCCGCAATGCTTACGCCTTCCGATTTTTACGATTCACAGAACCAAGAAATTTTTGCGATAATCAAAGAATATTATAACTCCAAAAAAACAATAGACCTTACGAGCTTTGTTGGAACCGAGTATGAAGATTATATGCTTGAACTAATGGATCTTCCGGCGGGATTAATTAATCTAAATAAATATATTCAAGACATAAAAGACAATTCAAATAAACGCCAAAGGATATCACTAATTAACGATTTTAGGGAGAATAAAATCGATTACGAAAACTTCATTAGTTCGTTGCAAAGACTATATATAACAAAAAAAGAAGTAATTAAAACCAGCGAATTAACCCAAAACATCCAACCAATAAACGAAAAAAACATATTCGGCATAAAAGTCCAGTACGGAGCTATCTTTACGCTTGCTGGCGCCACGTCGGCCGGAAAAACCGAATTTGCGATTGAGATTGCAGATGTGCACGCTCACATAGATAATTGCGTATCAATATATTGCGTATTTGAAGGCGGAATTAATGAGTTCGGAATCAGACTGAAAAAGAAAAATATAAATAACGAAAATCTATATATGCTTCATAATCCAAGCATAGAAGACATTCAAGCCGCAATTAACCAATTTATTGATAAAAAAATATTAGTAATAATCGACTATCTTCAAATGTTTGCGCGTCGATTACAGGCTAATGATACCAGACCTTCAGACTTTCTTAAAAAATATACAAGCTATATATACGCAAAACTCGACGAAATAAGGTCTAAACAAGATGTTTGTTTTTGTTTTTTGTCTGCATTGAATAATCAGGGAATAGGAGAATTAAGACAGTTAAAGAGTTTCGATGATATAACCTTCCTAAAATCGATGAAAGAAGACGGAAATATTCAATATGACAGCGATTACATATATGCTATGCTTTTCGCTGACGAAGGCGAAAAAAACGAAAATAAATGGTCCTTAGGGAGGAAAAAATTAGGCGCAAATATGCGGAAATATATATTATTGCACCCAGCTAAAATGTCAAGAATAGGCGAAGATACGCAAGACGTTCTATATGCTTACGATAATGAAAGCGGACGATATGATAGGCTTGGACGTTTAGATATAGAATTAGAGAACGAAAAAAATGAATTCCGGAGGAAATATGCGACATCATATTTCGAGTAATATAACTAAATTCGACCCGAACATCTTGCATAATCTTCCATTTTTAGCATCGAAAATCAGACAAAAAACTTTCAAAATCACAAGAACTTTCGGAACGCAAAAATTGACTTTAACGGCCTTTGAGACACTTAATCATTTAGATCTATTAACGCTTTTTCAGTTGGTTAAAGATTATATAGTAAATAAATCTAACTATGAAGAAGCAGGGCAACTAGAAAATTTTGAAGTATTAAGAGCAAAAATAAACCTAGAAAAATTAGTCACAGAAAGAGGAATCCTAAATAAAAAAACTAACAGAAAAACAATATGGGACTCTATCGATAGATTCCAGAATGTAAGGGTCGAATTATCTTATGCAGACTCACCTAAAGTCGTAAGGACTAAATATATATTTCAGAGCGAAACTGATAATGAGAACGACTTATATAATTGCGTAATTTTTATTAATAAGAAATTTTTTGATTTTTGTGTTTCGAGCGGAATAATAATCGAAATAGAAAGATTATTTAAATATAGTTCTGCCCATACAATATTGCTTGATGTTTTTATTCAATCTACGAAATGGCAAAAATATAGCGAAGAACTACTATTCGAACGCATAGGACTAAATAACTCAAATCTCGCAAAGAAAGAAAAAAGAAGAATTTTAAAAAAAGCATTTTTTGAATTTAATGAGTTTAATAATTTTAATTTTAGTTTTAGTAGTGAAGAATGGAAACGGGAAATCTCAACACACCGACGGGAAATCTCAACACACCGACGGGAAATCTCAACACACCAAGCCGCCAGCAACGCCTACGGGGACAAGACTCTAAAATCTATATAATATATATAATATATATAATAGGCGGCATAATAAGAATGCCGCCTAAAAAAAGTAAAAAGGGGGCACAAAAAAATGCAGGAAACAATGACTATCGAAAATAATGATGAACGCATCGCGATTAAATCGTTTTTGTCTATTTTGCTCGACGAAATTAAAAATGTGAAAGGTAAAGATAACGAAGAAAAAAGACTACTAACTGTTGAGGAAGCTTGCAAAATACTTGGCGTTAAAAAATCCAAGATTTACGACTTGATTAATAAAAGAGAAATAGAATTCGTCAGGTTTTCGCGACACATTATGTTTGATAAAAAGGATATCAACAAATTCATCGAAAATAATAAGGTAAAAACCGTTAATTTTAGCGATTTTAATGTAAATAGTCTTAAGGGTTCTAAATATAAAAAGAGGTAAAAAATGAAATATGTGACCAAAAAAATGTATGACAAAGCTCATATTATAGTGCCGCACGTAAGGGATCATTTTAGAGAAATTATGATATTGGCGACGATATTGCAGATTTTATCAATAATTGCAGGGCTTATCTTATTCTATTATTCTTTTTATTTGTCTCCCTTTTTAATTATTCCGTCAATATTTTTTTTTATATTTTATATTTTAGTGTCACTTAATAAAAGTAACATGAAAGACATTTACGCTGAAATTAGGAGGCAAACATGCAAGCAATTCAAAAAAAAATAATAATCGTAGTTTTATTTTTTTTCGTTATCACTTCTTACTTGGGCTTTATGAGCTTTTATCGCGTCAGACCAGCTGTTGCGGGCGTAAACTCATTCGTTTCCGCAGGTCTTAACGGTGCCAATTCCGTATCTAATAGCGGCGGAGCAGGGGTATTTCATACGCAGGGCGAAAATATCTATGCTTTAGGTTATAGTAACGTAAGATTTAATACTGCCGGTCAGAGCTTGCAGTTATTTACCATAACCCCGCCTAATTTCTCGATAGGATGTTCAGGTATAAGCGCCGAATGGGGAGCTTTTGCTATGCTTGGTTCTCATTTAATGCAAGTCCTTCAGTCTATAATTCAGTCCGGCGAAGTCCTTGTATTTGCTTTTAATATGGTTTTAGGCGTTTTATGTAAGCAGTGTCAGACTATAATGAATCAGATAGAAGCTATTGCTAATAAGCTTAACGGGCTTAATTTTAATTCATGTCAAACGGCAGAGGCGATGGGCAACCTTGCCGGAGCGGAATTAGGAAATATGATAGGTAAAACAGGCGTAGCGGGTGCTACAAACGCTTTCGCCGACCAAGTTAGTAAGACTTTGGGCAATGTTTCTAATGCTGTTGGAAACTTTGTAAATACCGTCAACGGCACAATGAATTGTGCTTCGACTGAAGCCGGAGCACAGGCTCTTGTAACGTCTGGATTTACAAGCTGCGGAGCGCAAGCGGTCGCAAGTCAATTTCAAGCGGGGTCTCTCTTAAGATATTCTTTGTCGCAGGCGCATATCGGTTTAATAGCGGGTTCGAAACCAGGGTCCGGCGGCGCAAATAATTTAATAGGCGTTTTAAGGGGGCAGTTTATAGGGGATTTAGTCGGTTATCCGTCGGCGAGCAAAGGTGGGGACTTCGTAGTTAGGTATATTGCGCCGGCGCAAGTTTTGACGCCAGGGACAAGCAGTCAGGTTCTGTCAAATGTTTTTACGATGATGATGAACGGCAGTCAAAATCTATCTTCAATGACAATAAATTATCCTGCAACTGGCTCGAATCCGGTAACTGGAGTCTCATTGTCTCAAATAGAAAGTCTAACGCCAAAGTGCTTTCCAGGCTTTATTTTTTATTACAATTATTATTTGCAAGAAATCGAAAGCTCTTATTTTGGCACTCCAGAGCCGAGCTCTGCAGATACGACATGTCCCAATGATCCAGCCGCAAGCCTAACGCAGCAGCAGATGGACAACTTTGTAACGAATTCGTCAATGCCGGTCATATTAATTTTAAAACTTGCTTACGTTACACACGATAAAGAACTTATATATTCAGCTGCGAACGCAATGGCTGCCGGTTACGCAAAAAACCTTTTTGGAGATATGATTCAAGCGGTCACCAAAAACGTAATGGCGGCAAAAAATATCGATAAAAAACACAAATTAAAATTATACGAAGAATACATCCACCAAATTACGCCAATCCAGAGAGAACTAAACACACAATACGAAGACGATATAACACTCTTAAATACCCAAACTAAAAACATAGAGGCTTATCAAAACGTAAACAAGCAAGTAACAAGCGCTTTAAGTCAATACGGGCTTGCTGGAGCTTATAATTTTAATCCGTAAAGCTAATTGTAAAAAGCATTTTTTATTACACTCGAATTTACAACATTTGGGGCTAAAGATGAGCATTAAAGCGAGGCAATTTTCAAAACGAAAAGTAATCAACATTGAGTTTTTTAACGGAAATTTGACAACGATAAAACTGTTATCAAATTTCCTAAAACTCAATGCTACGCAAAATTAGACAGCCAAAAAGCCGGCTATCTAATTTTGTTGATAACTTTTCTGAAAATTGCGAGGAACGGCGGTCAAAACCTTTTAAATTTAAAAGCACCTAACCCCCCGGCCCCCTTAGCAAAGGGGGAGAAAGGCAAAAACGAAAGGCAAAAAACTTTAATTAAGGAAAAAATGAAAATATTTAAAAATATTATAGGCAAACTGAAAGACGGTCCGAAAGGTAAAGATATTATCGATGAAAAAAAATATCTTGAAGCAAATGAGAAATACCTTAAAATACTAATAAAAATAAGGGAAATATCGTTCTATGTATATACAATATCATTCATTGTTTTTTTTATTACTTATTTTTTGAATGTTATGCACAGCGTGGAGCTTCTATCTTTTTCGGTATTTCTAAGTTTTATGTCGATTAACTTCGCTATATATTTTGATATTAAAACTCTAACTAAAATCAAGGGAGAAAAAAAATGAAAAAATTATCGAAAAAGTATTTATTTTTTGTTTTACCTAACATTATTTTTATTATCTATTCAATTTATGTTTTTATTACAGCGCCTAAAGTCAATAATATAGAGCAAAAAATAGGTTTTGTCATAGGGATTATATTCTCTTTACTAATTGTTAATACAGTTTTAACCATATTTTATCTAATATTCAACGATATACAAGATTCAAAAAAGAAGAAAGAAAAAAAATAGGAGAAAAAAATCATGTACACTATTTACGCCTTCGGCAACGGCTATATTTTGTTTTACATTTTTCAATCGATAGCCTTGTTTTTTAAAAATAACAATATTGGAGTTTTATTTACCATATTGGCCTTAATAGCGGCGATTTATTACGCTGCAAAGGTTACTATCTATCATCAGCATTCTTTAGTTTCTACCGCTAAATACATTCTTGCATTCACTATTATATTGACTGGGCTCGTTTATAACCAGACAACCGTTATCGTAAACGATGTCGCAAATCCAGGAGCTCCTACAAACGCCCAACCCATAAGCAATGTTCCTTGGGGAATAGCGGTTTTATGGTCGGATTTTACGACCATTCAATATGGACTGGCAAAAGATTTTACCAACGATTTTTCGGTTCCTGCCGGCGATAATATGTTATCCGAAGGACTTGGCGTTTCAATAATACAGCAGGCGGACAGCGCTACTATTTCGACGTCTAATTCCTATCTCTATCAGGATTATAATCAGTATATTTCAAATTGCGTAGCGCCAGGGATCGAAAGCGGAAATCTTAACGCTTCAGCACTTTTATCTGCAGGAGACGCAACCGATACGGCTTCAGCAACTTACCAGCCGAATAATGCGGCCAGCATTTGGCAAGTAATGAGCTCCTATACGTCGAACACAGGGGCGGGCGGGGGCGGTAATATGCTTACCGAATGGTATAGCGGGACGGGAGCTAACTCGACGACTTTTGAAGCAAGCGGCGCAACATATCAAAACGGGACGTCCACAACATGCGCGCAAGAAACTACTTGGCTTCAAACCGCCGTTCAGGATTATATTAATCAAGTTGCAGGTCCGGCGATCGCAGGGGGCGAAGGCTTCGCTAATGCGGCAAGTTACGATAATAGTCTAGGAACAATGAATTCATTTTTACTTAATGTTCAGCAAAGCGGGCAAAACCAGCTTTTCCAGGCTATAGGCGTAAATATGTACGCCCCCGCTATTTTAAAAATGGCGCAGGTAGCAGGCGTAAACGCAAATGGATTGGCGTATGCTGTTGGCACGGCGGAAAACTCAACTAATAGCAGTATGTTTATAAGCGGGATTTTGGCAGGGAAATATATGCCGATAGTCTTTGGGTTATTCGAAGCGATAGTTTTAATAGCTTCTGTTATTATTTTAATTTTAATAGCGACCCACATGGGATTAAAATACATAAAACTTTTGTTTGAAATAATGCTTATGATAACGATTTGGCCGTCCTTGACCGCAGGCTTTAATTATGTAACACAGCTTATAATTCAATCGCAGTATGCTACTTATTCGGGGATGGGCTATTCCGTTTCTGTGTCCGGCGGAATTACTAATTATTTCGACTCGGCTCTTTCTTGGATGGGTTACCTTTCGTGGTCGGTTCCTATGATGAGTTACGCCATAGCTTCAGGTTCGAGTTACGCTATGACTTCAATGGTCTCAGGCCTATCGAGCGGCTTAAGAACGAATTCGGCCACCGAGGCTCTGTCTAAAGGCAACGCGAGCTTCGGCGTTATGTCCGGCGACAGTATGAACATGAATAAATTTGACGTCGTTCATACTTCCAATACTGGATGGGCGCCGAAAACGAACCAGGCAGGATTCGTAAAAACGTCCACTGCAGGGGGAATTGCAGACGTCCAAAAAAACATTCCTGGCATATCCGATTCTGCGCAAATTCAGGGAAGCGGGGCAGGGACGTTTAACGATCACGCGCTCGGACTAAACCAAACATTCGCGGGCGGGCAGTTGAGCTCCATTGCTGGGTCCGCAATTTCGGCGAGCGAAACTCAATCCACCATTGCGGGAATTACGAAAAATCTAACAAATGCAAAATCAGAAGCCAGGACGGCGGCTACTAATTTAAACGCTGCAGTGACTAATTCAAGAAATTTTTCGAGTAGTATAGGTTCTAATCTAACTGGTTCGCAGCGGCAAAATTACGACGCAGTGGCGACAAAGAACTTTGACTATATCGTTGACCATACTTCGTCGTTAACCGCAGCTCAGCAAAACGCGCTTAAAACGCAATTTAGCGCAGGAATAGCAGGCGGTGAATCGCCGATAAGCGCGGGATTTAGCGCAATTTCTTCGACAGATCTAAGCGCAACAGCGAAAGCTTCGCTCGACGATAAGTTTGCAAGCGTGATGAAGACAAGTTTCAGCAAGAAAGGCGAACTAAGTTACGTCGCGCAAGGCACGCAGGGAACGCAGCTTGTAAATTCCCTTGGCGACGTAATAACGAGCGGAAAATCTTATCAGAAAGCAGAAAGCTCCGTAAAATCCGCTCAAAGCCAGTTGACTTTTGCGCAAAATAATCAAGCGGCCGTAACTGAATCGATGATGTGGAATTTCTTTAAGGCGTATGACCAAAAATACGGCGCAGGTATGAATATTGACCAACTCAAAGATTTAAATAAAGCGGAATATGCTAATTTATTGCATAATAGCACTCCGCTCGAAGAATTTGCTGCAAAAAATCCTGACTTTATAAATACTTTAAGCACTATAAATGCTGGCACAAATTTAATTCCGGGCGTAAATCCCACAAAAGCAAAATCAGCAGTTAGGGGACTTTATAATTCTAATACTCCTGCGTATTCACCGCTCACGGGAACGCCGACTCCGGCAAGCGTGAAATCGGAAATAAACGTTATGAATACGAAACCTAAACAACCATTTAAAATAGAAACCGGCGGGAGTGTACATGTCGAAAATCCAGCTCTATACGAAGCCGGATATGTTTATAATTTTTTTGCAACCGGCGCAACTGATTTCATAAGATTGTTGCACGGCAAAGGTCCAGAACATTGGTCAATAAGTTCTTATAAACCGACCCCAGTTACATTTACTAATACAACAACTATTCCCGATAATGCTGTAAACCAAAAAATAAAAGCTTTCGACGCGAGCCTCGCACATAAAAAACTTGAGATAAATTCATCGCTTTTGCCTGGTTCGAACGGCGCAAGCGGTTCTTATTTCAACGATTATAACAATTCCGGACCGGCGCAAGCGGGAGCTTCAGTCATTAAAAGCGTCGATAATTTAGGTTTAAATCCGGGAGATTCAAAGTTTCCGGAACCTAAATAAATAATTCGGGGACTTGTCTTTCTTGGATAGGTTTTCTTTTTGCTACTTTTTCTTTTTGAAAAGAAAAAGTAGAGGCAGTTTTTGCAGACCGCTGAATTAATTTTTAACTGCCAGGCGGCCGCTTTTCTTGGATATATTTTTTTCTTTTGCTTCTTTTTTTTTTTAAAAAAGAAAAGAAGGGCGCAAAATTTTTAACTGTGTATATGAGCAAAAAAAATTTAGTAGAAAAAAATTTTATTAGACCGAGTCGCTTCGTGCCAGCCGTAAGTTCGTGCGCCCCAGGCACGGGCGGTCAGGTAAACTATTTTTTAAACGCCAAGCCCAAAGCTAAAATAGTTCGCCGACGTTCCGCAAGCTCCACGTCGGCGGTTTGTTTTGCAAAAATTTCACAGGCGGTTCTTAACGGGAAATTCGACAGACAAGAAACCGTCTATCGAATTTCCCTAAACCGCCCGACGGAGAATTTAACAGAAAATATAAACAGGCTAAAGCCTGCAAGCCCTTCGGGTTTAATTTTCTATCTAATTCTCCTTGAAATTTTTTTCTCGACGACGATAAGGGGATTTGGAAATCCCCTTTTTGAAATTGTAAAAAGATTATTAAAAGCAGTTAAGGCTTCGCTCGTTTTTGAACTGAAACCCCAAGCCCCGAGGTTGAAAATTTCCCGGACATTTTAAGGTAAACGACATGAGAAAAATAGAAGAGAAACATATTGATAAAAGGGCAGGCAGGACGGGCACGCAAGGACGCCCTAAAAAAAAGGCTTTTTAACTGCTTTTTGACTGAAAAGCCTTTTAAACATTGCAGTCGCAATTATTAATTTGTTATTAACTTCGTTAATAATTTTTAAAGTATAAAGGCTATTAGTAGTAATAAAAATATAAAGTTGCTGATTAATAATAAATTAATATTCAGATTGAACGTTATTTTTTAATAAGGAGAGAAGAAAAATGAAGAAGAAAATCAGTGTCAGTTTTGCCGTTTCCGAGCATACAAAAATCTTAATCGATAAGCTCGCACACGATAAAAAAATATCAAAAAGCGGGCTCATCGAGCAGGTCGTTTTAGATTATTTCGACTCAAAAAAAGACGATTTACTAATCGAAAAAATTAACGAAACCGTCGAAGAATTAAAACAAAATTTTAAAGATTTGAACTACAAAACCGGATTAATTATCGACAAGATTTCGGACTTCGACGAAAAGAAAATGGTCGAAAAATTCGTTAAAAAATTTCAAGAAATGGGGGAATAAATTGATACCGGCGATTATTTTTTTACTGAAATTTTTTTTCATTTTTCAGCGAAAATTCACTGCAATTTTTATTATTTTAGGCGCGGGATTTTCCGTTTGGAAAGATAATATTTTAATGTTTTGGGTTCTATATTTCGTTTTGATTTTTACGATTTATTTTAAATATTTATACCAAATTTAAGAGGAGAAAAGATTATGGACATGGGAGTTTTTAATCAAGATATGTATCGAAATTCTTATCCGTCAAAACCGTCCGGCGGGGGTCAAAAAAAAGAAAAAAAGCGTGGATTAATAGATATGGTTTCGGCGGCTCAAATGAGATACGCAGCTGAAAAAAACGGAGTTCCTTTGCCGGCGGACGTCATTACGACTGGGCATATTTGGGACTATTCGGCCGACATAACGATGACCGGACTAACCGATATTATATTAACTTTTTTACTCGTCGCAGTCGGCGTTTTATTCTTAATCGGCTCCGGAGATTTTTATAATTTTCATAATTTTTCGATATTGAATTACGCAATCGGCGGCTTTATTTTTTCGATTCCGGCGTCTTATTATTCGCTAATGCTGACCTCGACTATTTCGAGATTTTACGAAGTAAATTTAACCAATACGGCTAAGCTCATCAGGCTAATTTTTAATTCGTTATTAAGCATTCAAATCCTAAAATTCTTCATTATCAACGTTGCTTTTTTTGCGATTTTTATGTTTTTATCTAAGTCGGCATGGCTTAAAAACGAATGCTTTACCAAGATGAAATTCGCATTAAAACACGGTAACAATCAGCATATGTTTTTCCTTTGGGATAATATCTGGAGAGTGCTGACAGACTACAAATACAGAACCATAACGCAGATAGCGATTGACTTAACTATCGGACTTGTTTTAATTCTTTTACCGCCGGTTATAGCATTAATCTATAAGAAAAAAAAGAGTAAAAACATCAAAAATACAAACATAATGCGAGGCCAGGACATCAATAAAGAGAAAGGCGTAGATATATTACACGATTCTAAATTCGATACTCTAATGACTATGATAAGCGGCACGATCGGCGCCGGTAAATCAACTCTAATGCTTAAAATAATTTTAGACAGAATGAGAGTTTTGCCGTCGTCAAAATGGATAATGTTAGATATAACAGGCGAATACATGGCTCAGTTTTACCGCAAAGGAGACATAATTTTAGATATAACAGATGAACGATGTTTTCTTTGGAATTTCCTGAAAGAAGCCAAATCGACGATGATTTTAAAAGAATTTTCGTCTCAAATTATTCCGGAAGAACCGGAAGGATCGCATGGTAATAGATTTTTTAGCGAAGCTGCAAGATTAATACTAAACGACGCTTTGTATTATTGCTGGTCTAATAAGATTTACCAAAATAAAGACGTCAAAAAACGAATGCTCTATCAACCAAAGGAGAGCTTCGAAAAGATTCAAAAACTGACCGGCAACGCTTCTATTTCTTTCACTGACGTATACCAAACGTATAAAAATTATGTTGACGGGCTACTTTCTATAAATATGACAGGGGAAGAATTCAGTTTAAGAGACTGGCTTACGAACCCCGACGACGACAGACGCATTTTTATTAACTATCATAATGAAACATTAGAAACCCAGCGGCCGATATTGAATTTATTTTTAACAATATTTTCGAATATGATTTTAGACCAAGAACTTCAAAACCGAGCGCAGAATTAATGTTGTAATAGACGAGTTTACAAATATCGGAATTTTAAAAAACTTTCCAAATACTCTTGCTCAATGCAGAAAAAAGAATGTTGCTTTTATAATAGCTTTGCAAAATCTAAAGGAGAGTGGAAGGATTTACGGCGACAGGATTTATAATTTGCTTGATAATATTAATAACACATACGCTTTCAGAACCAACGACGATAAAACGGCAGCAATGCTTGCCGACAGATTCGGCAAAATAGAAAAGAAGGAACTACTTGCTAATACGGCCGTTTCGACTGCATTTAAGCAGGAACATACAACGACTTATTCTACTTCAATAAGGGAGACCCACGCCATATTATCATCGGAATTTATGACCTTGCCGAACTATCAATATTTCGGAAAAATTGTTACTGACGACGGCATTAAATTCTTTAAGGCAAAAGAAACGAAGAACCTTGAAAATATTATAAATAAAGATATCTATCTTCCGACTGACCGTGATTTTATGGCGGAAATTAAAGCCCTTGAAGAACAGATACTGGCGGAAGAAGAAGCGAAAAAGAAAAAAGAAATGCAAGAGAAAAAAGAGCAAAGCCAAAAAGTATCGAAAAAAGACATTAAAGATACTCTTAAAAAAGTTAAAAAAATAGCCGCCGAAGCGGCCGATGAAGAGGAGGATAACGAAAATGATAACGACGCCGATAACGAGTAACGCTAATCAGGCAGGGAAGTATTATTACGAGACGGAAGAGCATAACGCCGAATGGGGCGGAAAGCTTGCCGAAGTTCTTGGACTTAAAATAGGGGCTAATTGCACGCAAGACCAGTTTCAGGCAATGCTCTTAGGTTATAGTCCAAAAGATTTAAAAACAGCTTTATTTAAAAATGCAGGAGATCCCTTGCGCCGGGCGGGAGCTGATTATACATTTACTATGGCCAAAAATGCAAGCATACTTTCTACTTTTGACCCCCGTATATTAGAAGCCTTTAAGGAATCAGTCCTTGAAACCCTTGAAGTCGCCGAAAAACGCTATGCGGCGACGCGGACCCGGGACGGAAAAGGCAGACATATCGAGAAAACCGGCAATATGCTATATACTTTATTTTTGCATTACGCGAGCAGAAACGGCGATCCCGGGTTTCATTTTCATACCTTCATTCACAATATAACTCAAGATATTAAAGGCAGATTAAAGAGCTTCGAATACAAAGACCTTTATGCTAATAAGGCCTATTTGGGCGCAATACAGGAGAATAAATTTGCGCAGAAATTGCAAACGCTGGGCTATACGATAGACTCCGACCGCTCTAAGGCTATGACGGATATTAAGCTTGAAGGCGAAGAACTCAAAGATTTAAAAGAGCGGTTCTCTACCAGGCAAGCGGAAATCGATATTAAGGTAGAAGAACTAAGAAAAAAATATCCGACAATGACGGAGAAAGATTTAAGGCAGCTTGCCGAAAAAGCCACGCGTCAGCGCAAGGAGCATAATCCGACATACGAAGAAACTAAAAAATTCGTGGAACAAAGGCTATCCAATGAAGAACTTAAAAAACTTAATAACGTCGTGGAAACCGCTAAAAATAATATAGCGCAGCCCAAAGAAAGCGAATTCGAAAAATTTAAAAACACTAAAGCGGCGCTAAGGCAAGGGCTTAAGGACATAACCGAAAACTACCGGACTTTTAGATATGAAAAAGCCGAAAACGTAACTATTAAGCATAATTTCGGTAAAACCGACGTCCAGGTGATTGCGACGGCGGTGAAGTCAAACAAAGATATCGTAGAAGTAAAACAAACCCACTCCACTAAATACTTTACTACCAAAGAAGTTCTAAGGGATATTAAGCAGAATTACAATACTATTTTGCAAAATGCGGAATCAAAAACCTATTTTACAGAGAAAGAAATCAGTAAAAAGATAGAAACTTGGCAGGAAAAAAACGGCAAAACCTTAACGGACTCTCAGACCTCAATGGTTAAGAATTTATTATCAAGCCAGTATAAATTCAATATCATTCAGGGAGACGCCGGAACCGGGAAAACAAGCGCCTTGAATTTGATAAACGAATTTTTTGAACAGAAAGGCTATAAAATAATCGGAGCGAGCCATACCGGCAAGGCTACAGAAGTCCTAAAAGATTCTAATATAAAAAATATTTATACTATTTCAAGACTTCAAAATCTCGTCGAAAACGGCAAAATTATATTCGACGAAAAAACGGTTCTCTTCATAGATGAATCGTCGATGATTTCAGACAAACAGGCTAAATTCCTTAATTCTTTGGACGCTTCAAAAATAAATTATATCGGCGATGAAAAACAGTTTAAATCTATCGAGCGCGGCGATTTCTTTAAAGAGGCTTCGGAAGCGTCCAAATTGTCCGGGCTCGGCGTATATACTAATATGGATATTCCGGTCCGCTATCATAATGATACTCAGGAACGTATTGCCTTGACTTTAGCCGGCAAAGATTTTAAAGGATCTTTCGAAAAAATAGAGAGCGCCGGAAACGTCATAAGCTTTAAAGAGAGCGAGACCAATAGCCTTGAAGCTTTAACCGCAAAATTTAACGCTATAAAAGAAGAATATTTTAAAGACCTTTCCAAAAATACTTTAATTTTAGTCGATACGAATATGGAAAGGAACGCCTTAAATTCCCTTGTCGTCCACGGCTTAAAAGAAAAGGAATTAATCGGCAATAACGGGCAGAATTTCAAAGTTTACGAAAATAGGGTTATATCGGCCGAAAACGCCGGATTCGCCGAAAGCTACAATCCCGGTGAAAAAATCATAGCGGATAAAACTTATCAGGTTTATACGATAGAAGACATCGATAAAGACAAGAACATTCTAAAGCTTTTGGCCGAAGACGGCGGAGAAAAAAGCTTCAATCTTACAAATAAAAACAAAGATAATATCCAGGTATATATCGAGAAAGATATCGAAGTGGCCGAGAACGATAAAATCGTCTTCCTGAAAAACGATAA
>JAJZLA010000267.1 GCA_021803845.1 bacterium
CTTTTTTAGAATCTTCCTATTTTGCCTATATAGCAAAAACCTATATATCTTCTTATCTTTCCAAAAAACTTAAAAAAAAGGTAACCTTAAAACAAATAAAATTTTCTATTTTTTCCCCGCAAATTAGCATTTACGACGTAAAAATTAAAAATTTGGCAAGAATTAAACAAGTCGATATAAATATAGGGCATATTAATATTTTCCGCAGAGAGTTAAATATTTATAAAATAAATATAATTAAGCCGGACTTAAATGTTTTAATAAAGCATAATGAGTTTTATAACTATAAAAAAATAGGCTCGGTAATAAAAGAGTTTTCTCTTCCGAATCAAAATCGTCTAATCTCGCTTTCGTTTGATAAAATAGAGGTATCAGGCGGCAGTTTTAATTTTAACGATAAAGATAAAAATATACTTCTTAATCTTAAAAAAATAGCTCTTACCGTTTATAAAAAACCTTCTAAAACGCCGTTTTTTTATAAAAACGCCGGTATATATTTTAAATACGATATTCCTTATATATTTTTAAAGTCGGGTAAATTAAGATACGGCGGAACGTACCGCTCAAGCGCCGAAGAGATACATTACGTCAACGGTTTTATATATTACCGCAAAGTAAAATTTGGAAATCAATATTTTAACGTTTCGTCAGGAGGCATTTTTGAATTAAAGAAAAAAATTTTATTTCCGGAAATTATTAAAAAAATCAACGATACTACGATATTAAAAGTAAACAATCTGGCATTTTTTTCTAAACATTTCGACGAACTTCCTGCTTTAAAAGGAAAACTAAAAGCAAACGTGAACGTAATAGGATCGGCTGCAGGAAGGTTAGAGTCTAAAGCCGTAATCACTTTAAAAGATACGGTCTTTTCGGGCGGCGATTTTAAAAGCGGAAAAATATTATGTACATTTGACCGAAACGGCGCAAAAAACAAAAATAATATTATAAAATTCAAAAAAATCACCCTTAAAACTTTTAACGGCACGTTTAAGTCAAAGGGCAGTATAAACCTTAACGAGAAAGAAGGCAGATTTAAATCCGCCATAAAAAATATAGATGCAGGAAAGCTTATCGAGTTTTACGATACCGAAAAAATTCCGCAGTTAAAAGCCGTGGTCGACGGCAATATTACAACTTTTTTAAATTTCGGCAAAAACTTTTACGTCGCAAATATAGAAAAAATAAATTTAGTTAAACCGGTCGAACAGCTTAAATTTAAAAACAGAAAAGGAGTAAACAAAATATATCGTATATATTACGGGAACGGAATTTTAATTAACGGTACGGTCTTAGTAAACGATAAATACGTTATTGTAAAGCGCACAGGAATTTTATCGGGAAACTTTAAAGGTTTTTTCGGCGGTAAAATAAATTACGAAAAAAGATATTTAAATTTTAATTTTACGGCCTCTTATAATAAACTGCCGAAAATAGACTTAGTCGAAAAATACAGGAGCCGCTATTTTAATCCATCGGCTGACGGTAACGTAAACGGCAATATAGCCGGAAAATTTAGCGGCATATATTTTAAGTTTAAAAACAGGTTTAAAAGGCTTTTTATAAACGGATATACGGCTCCTTTTACCGGAACCGCAAACGTTAATATAACCGGCAACGGCAATGTTTTAATAAAAAAAGTAAGATTAAAAGAAGGCGGCACGGACGGAGCGGGGAGGTTTAATTTTAGCGGAGAAATTTATAAGGATAAAATTTCGCGTCAAGAACTGGTTAACGGGTATTTTAACGCAAAAAACCTTGCGGCGTCTCATCGTGGCGGGTCCCATGGAGGTTTCTTTGCCGTTTTTAATTCCGAAGGAAATATTAAAGGGGAATTAAAAAATCCTCTTTTAACTGCAACCGGTAATTCAAAAAAAGTCGTTATATACGGGCAAGACGTTAACGGCGTTAATTTTAAATTTTCCGTTACTAAAAAAATATTAAATTTATACAAACTTAAAGGCTTATACGGCGGGGCATATTTTAGCGCTTACGGCGATTTGAATTTTGTTAACGCGGCGTCGGGCGGAGGTTACGGTCACGGCAATAATTATAGCGGTTATAATAATTACAATATAAAGATAGTTTCAAACGGCGTTAACCTTTCTAATTTAAATTTCAATTTTTTAAAAAAATATTTGGTACAGGGAATTGCCGATGCCGATTTGCATATAGGAGGTACATTTAGTCTGCCGGATATTTCAGGTTCGATAGATGCTGAAAAAATTTCTGTTAAAAATTACTATATAGGCGCCCTAAAAGCCGCCGTCAATTCTTCAAAAAGAAAAATGAAACTGCATTTATATGCTATGGATAACAGAATTAATACAAAAGCTAAAATTCTGTTGAAAAAGGGTTATCCTTACAATTTTATTACGAATATAAAAATGTTAAGCGTTAATTACAGAAAAACCTTGTTCAGGCTGTCCGGCGGAATTTTCGGAAGCGGAAAACTTTCTAATTTTAAAAATTCGTATTTTTTTTCCAAATTAGATTACGTATATTTAAAGCACGGTCCTTTTTTTCTGCAAAACATCCGGAATATTAAAATATCGTATATGGATAAAACCGTTAAATTCAGCGGGTTTAAACTGAAAGGCGGCAACAATTATTTTCAGCTCAGAGGATATATAACTCCGCGAAAATACAATATAATATTAAACGACAGAACCGATTTATGGGTTATTGGAATTTTTACTAACAAGATAATAAATTCATCCGGATTTGCGACAGCTTCGGCCGTTATATTCGGGCCGTTCGCATCTCCTAATATATACGGATTTGCTAATATCAAAAGGGGACTTGTCGAGCCTTCGGTTAATTCTTCTTTTGCCGCATCGAGAATTTTTGCGCAGGTTACGTTTAATAAAAATATGATTTATATTAAAAAAGCAAGATTCAGGATGTTTAACGGCATTTTTTCGACACACGGCATTATAAGGCTTAAAAACTTTTCGCCTTCTTATTATAGATTGGAAACTAATTTTAATTCCGCGGTTTACAGGGAGTCAAACTATTTTTACGCAAAGATGAGCGGAAGGTTAGGTTTTTCCGGCAGACCCGACAACCCAGTTTTATACGGAAGCGTAAAAATTAAAAAAGCCATGTACGATAAGAAAATAAATTTTTCGTCGTTTCTTTTAAGCTATAAAAGATACGGCGCCGTAACGCAGGCGTCTCCCGTAAGCTTAGTTAATCCAAGGCTGAATGTAAAGGTAACGTCGAAAAAGAAAATAGAGATAAGAAATAATATAATAAATACGAATTTCAGCGCCGACCTTAATATTCTCGGCACGCTCGATAATCCCGTAATTATAGGAACGGCGAATGCCGAAAAAGGCGATATATTTTTCAGGGGAACGGAGCTAAAACTTGCATACGCAAATTTAGATTTTAATAACAGGTATAAAATAAATCCGACTTTCGACGTTGCGGCAAGAACTTATATAAATCAATATATAATAAGAATGAACGCAAGCGGTTCCATGTTA
>JAJZLA010000268.1 GCA_021803845.1 bacterium
ACTGGAATATATTAAGAATCTTCAATATGCACAAACTGACGCGGGAAAGCTCCCCGCCCGACGCAACCTTGGAAAGCGGTCTCGGTTCTTCGCCGGGGTTTGCCGAAAACATAAAAACGCATTTTTCCAATCCGGTTTCGGAAAAACCTTCTTCAAAATCTTTCATATTCAGCTCAATCTTAAATACGGGTTTTATTCCGAGAAACAAAAGCTCTTTTTCTATTTCCTTTTCTAAAACAGAGGCGGCGTTTAAGCGTTTGGCATGCAATTCTTCGGCAATCGACATAAATTTTTCTTTCAAATTTTTATATTCGGCGTCTATTTCGGAAATTCTGCGTTCCAGTTCCGTTATGCCGCCCAATTCTTTTTTAGCTTCGCCGTAAATCTTCAGGAGTTCTTCGAGGTTAGAAACGCCGTATTTATTTTCTGTGCTTATAATGCCGTCTATTTTAAGCCTTATTTCGCTTAATCTGTCCTCGTCGAATTCGAAAGAAGAATGTTTTTCTAAAGACAAAAGAATGTCGTCGAGCAATATTTTAACGGTTTCCGCATTTTTAAACTCTTCTTTTTGTTTAAAATTGGAATCCAGTTCCGATAATTTGGAAAGATTGGATATCAAGGGGTTCAAATGTTTCAGGATTCCGTATTCTTCGTTGTCTATCGAATCTATGGAAGATAAAATAAATTCTTTTATTCCGTTTATGTTTTCGAGTCTTTTAAGCTCTTCTTTTAAAATATCTTCGTCGTTTTCAGATTTTATGCCGAGTTTTTCTACGTCGTCTATAATATACGAATTGATTGTTTTTATCCGCGATATTCCGTCGAGCTTTTTTGCGGCTTCCGCTTTCTCGGCTTCAATTTTTTTAATATCTCCGTAAAGTTTTTTTGCCGCGGAAGACAAATCCTGGTTTCCCGCAAAATTGTCTAAAAAAGCAAGCTGGCTTTCAGGCTCGATAAGGAAACGCCTGTCGTTCTGCCCGAATATCCTGACTAAATTTTCGCCTATGCGCTCCGGTATATTTTTATTTACCTGTTCGTTGTTTATGAAATATTTGCTTTTTCCCGTTTCGGAAATAGTTCTTTTTAAAATTATATCTTCGTCCGGTATATCCTTAATGCCGCTTTCTTCAAAAATATCGGCGAAATCAGCTCCGGTTTCCCCGCCGGCCGTATCGAACACCGCGCTTACAAAGCCTTCTTTTTCGCCGGTTCTTATAATATCCGTTCCTTTAGTCCTGCCGAACAGAAAATTTATGGATTCTATAATTATGCTTTTGCCTGCCCCCGTTTCCCCGCTTAAAACATTCAGTCCTTCGCAAAAATTTATTTCAAGATAGTCTATAGTAGCAAAATTTTTTATATATATCGTTCTTAACAATTTTACTTTTACCAGTTTAATTTCGTTCTTAATATATTCCAGTAATCGTAATCCAAAGACGTAGAAAGATAAACTTTCGAAGAGTGTTTTTTGATTATTATTTCGTCGCCGTCGTAAAGCTTTAAGCCGTCTCTCCCGTCTGCGGAAATAAAAATATCCCTTTCCTGGGGCAGAATTTTTATTTTAAGTTCGCAGGGTTTTATAATAAGCGGTCTGTTTGAAAGGGTATGCGGGCATATAGGGGTTAAAATAAAAGCATCAATATCGGGCTGTACTATGGGTCCTCCGGCTGATAAAGAATACGCCGTAGAACCGGTCGGAGTAGCTATTATAAGTCCGTCCGCCCTGAAGTCGTTCAGCCATACGTCGTTGACGGAAACCGTCAGGTTAATTACCCTTGCGTGGATGCTTTTTTCTCTTGCTATGGTCGCTTCGTTTAACGAAACTAATTTTTCGATAGATTTGCTTTTTCTGAATACTTCGATATTTAACGCCATTCTCGGAATAAATTCTAAAGAACCGTCGAAAAATCTTTCTACGGCCTCTTTTTTTTTCCTTTCCGGAACTTCTACGAGAAATCCTAAAGTGCCGAAATCTATTCCTATAATCGGAACTTCGAGCGGAAAAATTTTTCCGAGAGTAATTAAAAGGGTTCCGTCTCCCCCGCAAACTACGACAAGTCCGACTCCTTTAGTATCGGAATGCGCAATGCCCATACTGGGCCTGACTATTCCTTCTATGCCGTTCCGTTTAAACAGCCGGCATACGTAGTTTGCGGATTTCAACGCTTCTTCGGCGCCTTTTTTATAAGAAACCAGAACCCTTTTAATATTTTTATTGAAATCCGATGAAAGCATTAAATCGCCTTAACGCTAATGAAGGGCTTTTGTTTCATTTAATAATCCGCCCTCTTTTATTATTTTAACCTGCCTGTCGGTTAAATTATATTTGAACTTATATTCCGCGTTCCCTTTAGTTTTGTTTATAAAAATTATCGGCTTGCGTTCGTCTAATTCCTTTAAAATATTCGGGGCGTTAAGCTCGTCTCCCTGCTCTATTTTATCATAATCGGCAGGGTTTTCAAAAGTCAGCGGCAATATTCCGAAATTGATAAGATTCGCAAAATGGATTCTCGCGAAGGATTTAGCTATTACAGCTTTGACTCCGAGATACATAGGCGCGAGCGCGGCATGTTCCCTGCTCGAACCTTGTCCGTAATTTTCCCCGCCTATTACGAAACCGCCCTTTTCCTTTAAAGCTCTTTCGGAGAAAGAAGGGTCGACAGATTCAAAAACATATTTGGATATTGCCGGTATATTGGAGCGAAGCGGAAGAATTTTAGAACCCGCCGGCATTATGTGGTCGGTAGTTATATTGTCGCCTACTTTAAGGAGAACCTTCCCGGCCATCGATTGGGAAAGTTTTTGCTGTACCGGAAGCGGCTTAATATTAGGTCCTCTGTAAACTTCCACCTCTTCGGGTTTAGTCGAAGGCGAAAGTATCATGGAATCGTCTATATCGAATTTTTCCGGCATTTTAATTTCCGGAGCCTTTCCGAGAGTTCTCGGATCGGTTATGTATCCGGTAAGAGCAGAAGCCGCGGCGGTCTGAACCGAAATAAGATAAATTTTTGCGTCTTTTGTTCCGCTCCTTCCTTCAAAATTGCGGTTGAACGTCCTCAAGGAAACTGCGCCCGACCGCGGAGCCTGACCCATTCCTATGCACGGCCCGCAGGTAGATTCGAGAATTCTTGCGCCGGCGGCTATTAAATCCGCAAGCGCGCCGTTTTTTGCCAGCATTTCGAAGACCTGCTTCGAGCCGGGCGATATTACGAGACTGACGTCCGGATGCACTTTTTTGCCTTTTAATATATTTGCGACGGTCATTAAATCAACGTAAGAAGAGTTTGTACAGCTTCCTATCGCGACCTGGTCCACTTTTATATCCTTTAATTCGCTTATCTTTGCAACCTGGTCTGGCATATGGGGTTTGGCGGCAAGAGGCTCCAGCGAACTTAAATCTATTTCCACGACTTCGTCGTAAACGGCGTCGGCGTCTGCCGAAAGCGGCGTATAATCAGCCATTCTCCCTTCCGCCTTTAAAAACTCCATAG
>JAJZLA010000269.1 GCA_021803845.1 bacterium
GCCCGTTTTCTTCAATTTTATCATATCTCCTATATGAGCGGCAATTTTTGCAGACTTAACGCCTATTTCCACGTCCTCTTCGGAAGGAAGGCCTAAATGTTCCGCCGGAGTCACATAGCACAGAAAATCCGCTCCGAAAGAAGACGACAAGGCTCCGCCTATAGCCGACGAAATATGGTCGTAGCCTGCCGCAACGTCGGTAACGAGAGGTCCCAAAACGTAAAACGGAGCATCGTTCGACATTTTCTTCTGAATTTTAACGTTGGCTTCTATTTCGTCTATCGGAATATGTCCCGGCCCTTCGACTATAGCCTGAACGCCGTAATCTCTCGCTATATCGCAAAGCTCGCAGTTAATGATAAGCTCCTGCATATAAGCCCTGTCGAAAGAATCCGCCGTAGCGCCTGCCCTTAAACCGTTCCCGAGGCTCAATACCGTATCGTATTTTTTTAAAATCTTAAGCACGTCCTCGAATCTTTCATATAGAGGGTTTTCTTTATTATTTTCCATCATCCACGCTATCATATACGCTCCGCCTTTAGAAACAAGGCCGGCATATCTGTAAGACTGTTTTTTTAATCTCTCTAAGGACATCATGTTTAAACCGGAATGTATAGCCATAAAAGAAACGCCGTCGGCGCACTGTTTCTCTATAACTTCCAAAACCGTCTCCCCTGGCATTTTTACAGGATTTTTATATACGTCTATCGCTTCCCTGAAAGCCTGATAAAGCGGAACCGTTCCTACCGGCAGGGAGGTACTGTTCAAAACTTCTTTCCTTATGAGGTCTAAATCCCCCCCTACACTAAGCTCCATTAAAGTATCGGCTCCGGATTTTTCCGCGATAACCGCCTTCCTGATTTCTTCGTCCAGATTTATATGGTTTGTGGAAGTCCCTATGCTTGCGTTTATTTTTGTGGTTAAATTTTTTCCTATACCGACGAATTTATCTCTGTTTTTATTGTGCAAAATAACGGCCTTGCCGCTTATTATGTTTTCTTTGAGCCCTTCCAACGGGACATTTTCCTTAGCCGAAACATATTGCATACCGGCGGTTTGTATATTTTTAAGCGCGTTTTCTTTTTCCGTCATATATTTTTTTCTCCTCGCGGCTTTGTCTTTTTTAGTTTTAAATTAATTTCAAAAGTTCTTTGCGCTCTTTACGATATTTTCGGCTATTAATTTATTTGAATAAAACGATAAGTGCATATAACTGCCCACCGCATTTAAAATATTATACCCCTCCGGCTTAAATATGCCGGGAGCGCTAAGGCTTTCGTATTCGAGTATATTTTTTAAGTCTTTGCCGGCGGAGCCGTCTTTTATAAGCTTAGAATAATGAAACTCATGCCCGTTAGCAGTCAAACCGGCTTCGCCCAGAAACGTTTTTTCTTTGAGCCTGACGGTTCTATATCCAAGCGAAAGTCCGCCTTTATCCATAGAAGCGCGGAACGGAAAAATACCAGCGGCGTCGAAACTTTTCCGCTTATAAGTAATTTTTTCGCACATATACATCAATCCCCCGCACTCGGCATATATTATACCATTATTTTTAAAGAATTCATAAATTTCTTTCCTGACGGGCGCATTTTCGGCAAGAGCGCCCGCATAGATTTCGGGATAACCTCCGCCGATATAAACCGCACGCGTCCCTTTAGGCAAAAATTTATCCCTTAACGGGCTGAAAAAAACGATTTCCGCACCGAAACTTTTCAAAATTTCAAAATTAAAATTATAATAAAAAAAGAAGGCTTTATCTAAAGCGACGGCAATTTTAATTTTAGTTTTAATTTTAGTTTTAATATTTTCCGCCTTATTAATCCCGCTCTTATTCTCCGCGCGGTTCTTTTTAAACAATTTAATAAAATCTTCGGAATTTTCTTTCAAGGTTTTTACTAAAAGGTTAAAATCTACGTTTTTAAATACGGCATCTTTTATGCCCGAAACCGTTTTATGGAACGTTTTTTTATCGTTTCCGCTTTCTAAGGGCGGAACCGCCAATCCGAGATGCCTTTCTTTTATGGAAAAAACCGCTTCGTTATTTAAAACATATCCGAAGACTTTTATATCGGGAATACCGGCTTTAATTTCATCCGATATTATGCCGTAGTGCCTTGGAGACGAAATATTATTTAAAATTATCCCGCATACGTTTACCCCTCTTTTATAATTTTTCAGTCCGTAAACCAGCGAAGCCATAGTCGATGAAATTCTTCTGCAGTCCATAACCAACACTACCGGAAGTTTAAATTTCTTCGGTATTATGTACGAACTTCCGTCGTAAAGCCCCATAGCGCTTTCTGCGACAAATGCCGTTTTTCCGTTAACGTTTCCGTTTTCGTTTCCGTTTCCGGCGAAAAACCATTCATTTAAATGTTTATCCGGTATAAGAAAAGGGTCTAAATTTTTTACGCGGACGTCGGAATCTAAAGCCTCCGTTAATATAACGGGGTCGATAAAATCCGGCCCCGCTTTATAAACGTTCAACGAATATCCTTTGTCCTTAAGCATCATGGAAAAAGCCAACGTTACGGTAGATTTACCCGACGAAGACCTATCCGACGCGAAATAAACTCCAAACATAAAAAACCCAGAATAAAGATATTATCAATAAAGAGTTCCGTGAAAACCTATTAAAGCCGCGGTAAAAACAACCTCGGAAAATTTTACGGTAAATCCGAGCATATCCCCGTTAACGCCGCCGAATTTTTTTCCGAAGTAAAACGCGGCCGAAAGAACCGCCAAAACCGTAACGAGCAAAGAAAAAATACCGGCAAGTTTTAAAAAAAAGTAAATAATTATAAGGGTAAGGATGGAGGCGGCGATAAGCGAGGCGGCATCCGTTCCTTCGGTAAAGATAGTTCCTATGCCTTTAAAGTTTTCGGGCGTGCCGGAAAAATAAGACATAACGGTTATGGAATACCTTCCCGCGACGGGAAAAGTAAGCAGGACGAGATACGTGAAATTAAAATTACCGATAAAACCGGAGTTAAAGCTTTGGGCCGGTTCGGCCTGCGTTATCAGCGACCACATTATTAAAACGTAAAAAATTACCGCCGTATTCCCCGCATTACCGGTGTTCACGTCTTTCATCGCTTTATAAAACCTGTTTTTATCCCCGCTTTTCAGATATGCGAAAAAGCCGTCCGCGGTATCCGAAAGACCGTCGAAATGAAGCCCTCCGGTGATAATATAAAGAAAAAAAATAGAGAGCAGAATAGAGGGCTGAACCGGCAGTAACCTATTAAAAATATAGAAAATCGCCGCCAGGAGCAGTCCGATAAATAAACCGGCGGCAGGAAAATATTTAATAGATTTTTTAAGGCGGTCCGCATATTCTGCATATAAAGTTCCGTCCTTACCCGCGTCTTCGCCGTCCGGCTTCCGGCTTTTCCCCTTTAATTTGAATACCGTTAAAAAATTTACGGCTTCGGATAATCCGCTCAATATAAATGAATGGTTTTTCGCC
>JAJZLA010000270.1 GCA_021803845.1 bacterium
GCAGTTAACGCTCTGCAAAAAATGGAAGAATCGAAAATTACTTCGCTTTTTGTAGTAGAATCGGATGACGATAAAAGTCCCGCCGGAGTTATTCATATTCACGATATAATAAAAGCAGGAATAATATGACTATAAAATTAAACTTTTCCGATATTGAAATTTTAGTTTTTGATGTTGACGGAGTTTTAACGGACGGAAAAATATATTTATCCGAAAACGGAGTTGAAACAAAAACTTTTTTTGCTCATGACGGCGCCGGTATGAAAATGGCTAAAAAATCGGGATTAAAAGTCGGCATGATTTCCGCAAGAACAAGTCATGCGGCTTCTTTGAGAGCCAAGGAGCTTGGGGTAGATTTTTATATCGAGGGATGCAAGGATAAGTATAAAGCGCTGAAACCGATATTAAAAGAGTTTAAAATAGACGTTAAAAATTTATTTTACATGGGGGACGATATTGTCGATATAGAACTTTTAAAATTAGCCTCAATTTCAGCCACTGTTCCTAACGCGCCCGAATACATCAAGGATTGCGCGGACATCGTTACGTCTAAAAACGGCGGGTGCGGTGCGGTGAGGGAGGTTTGCGATATAATTTTAAAAGAAAAAGGATTTCTTTTAAAATTTTTAAATTCGTTTTAATTAAATTATATGTCCTTAGACCGGAAAACTATAAGAATAATTGCGCTCATACTGTCTTTATGCTTTATCGCTATTCTGGCAGTTTTTCTTATACTCCATTATCTTCGCGGCAATAAAGGGCTTTTCAATTTCAAGATATCAAAAGGTTACATAAGCCTTAAAAAAATAGATTATAAATTTTATAAAAAAGGAATTCTTGCTTATGAAATTTTCGCTAAAAGTTTAAATTATAAGTCTAAAAAGAAAAATATAATAAAATTAAACGCCGTCAAGATTTATATTTACGGCAAAAATAAAAAACCGGCTTATATAATAATAGGAAAAACCGGAAAGCTTAATACCGTTTCTAAAAACGTAATAATTTCAGGCGGCGTCTCGATAAAGGGTTCAAACGGCATGCTGATTAAAACAGGCATTATAGATTATTTTGCTAAAAAAGACGAAATAGCGGCTCCCGGCGGCATGAAAATTAAAAGCAAAAATTATTTTATTTCAGGAGAAGGATTCATCTATTACGTAAAAAAGAAATTATTCGTCTTACGGAAAGACGTTCATTTTTTATCTTATAACTAACGCTATTATACAAAGGTCGTCTAAATGAAAATTAAATTTTATTTTTTAACCGTTTTTATTTTTTTGCCGGTATTTTTACTGTTTCAAAATAGCTTATCGTTCGGCGCTCCAATTCTTAATAATTCAAGCAATGCGAATAACAAGCATAATAAAACCGATATAAAATCCGATTCTTTAACAGTAAACAATAAAACGCATATTGCCGTATTTACGGGACACGTGGTGGCTCTTAAGGGTAAACTTAAGATATTGTCGTCCGTTCTTAAAATTATATATACTAAAAAAAATAAGATTAAAATACTTATTGCTACCGGAAACGTGCATATTATAAAAGGCAAAGACAATATTACCGGAGGCAGGGCGGTTTATTACGACAAAAAGAAAATTGCCGTAATAACTGAAAATCCCGTAGCATATGAGGGAAAGAACAGAATAGCCGGAAAGAAAATAATAATTAATTTTAAAACCGGTATTTCTACCGTAATCGGCGGTCCAAAACGCGTTAATGCCGTAGTGTATTCAAAAAAGTCGATCGGCGTAAAAAAAAATAACGTAAAAACAAAGAAACAACGATGATAAAAGCCGTAAATTTAATTAAAAAATTTAAAAAGAGGACGGTAGTAAATGAAGTTTGCCTTGAAATTAAGCCGGGAGAGATAACGGGTCTTTTAGGGCCTAACGGCGCCGGCAAGACGACCACTTTTAACATGATTTCGGGTATGCTTAGGCCGGACGGCGGCTCCATATTTTTGGACGACGTTGAAATTGCTAAACTGCCTATGTATAAACGTGCAAGGTTAGGTATAGGCTATTTGCCCCAGGAGACTTCGGTATTTAGAAAACTTACGGCGGAACAGAATCTTACGGCTATTTTTGAACTTTTAAAAATATCCGAAAAAGAAAAAAATCAGAGGCTTAACGAATTAATAGAAAAATTCGGACTTGAGAAAGTAAGAAAATCTTCAGTAATGAGTTTATCCGGAGGAGAAAGAAGAAGGGTGGAAGTAGCCAGATCGCTTATACTTTCTCCAAAGTTTATACTTTTAGACGAGCCTTTTTCCGGTATAGACCCTATCGCAGTAGAGGATATGCAGGATAGTCTTATGGGTGTAAAGAAAGATTCAATAGGTATTTTAATAACCGACCATAACGTAAGGGAAGCTTTAAGAATATGCAACAGCGCATATATAATAAATGACGGAAAGATAATAGAAAAAGGCTCCCCCTCCCACATTATTTCCAGCTCAATCGTTAAAAGGTTTTTCCTTGGAGAAAAGTTTAATTTGGGTATTTAGATTTAAATGTTATATAATTAATATATAATAAACTTTATAATAAATAACTATATAACATAATTGAATTATATAGCGCTGCATCGATTTAACGACGATTATTAATTTGTTTTTCAGGAGTTTTTTTATGAGCGGTATGGAACTGAGGCAAAATCTTAAGCTGTCCCAACAGTTGGTAATGACCCCCCAGCTGCAGCTTGCGATTAAGATGCTGGCCCTTAATAATATCGAACTTTCAGATATGGTTAAACAAGAAATATTGGAAAACCCGATTCTTGATCCCGAATCTGCCGGAGTGAAAAATGAAGACGAAGCCGAAGGCGAAAATTATAAACCTGACGGTACGCTTCCGTCTAATATTCCTGTTGAAGCCGATTCCGAATCGGAACAAGGTTTTAACGAAATTGCTCAGTACTTGGTGAACTATAACGAACAGTTTGTAGATTTATCGAGAAACGACGGCATTTTAGGCGCCGGGGACAATAATTATTTAGAATATAAATTAGAGAGCAGTTTTTATAGAGGAGAAACGCTTTACGAACATATTATGGAGCAAGTCAGAACCGGTAATTTTTCAGACGATGAAATTATGCTTGCCGAATATATTGCCGGCAATTTAGACTCTAAAGGATTTCTGGCGGTTTCGATAAAAGACCTTGAATATTTTGTAAAAAAAAATATTTCATACGATATAGACGATACTTTTGTGGCGGATACGCTTTATAAAATTAATATATTAGAACCTGTAGGATTAGCCGCCGATAACGCAATATCAAGTCTGGCTATTCAGGCGGATTTTTATTTCAAGGGCGACGCTCTGCTAAAAGATATAATAAATAAGTACTTAAAAGAAGTAGCCGCTAAAAATTATCAAAAAATATGCAAAGAAACAAAAACAAGTTTAGAAGAAGTTTTGCTTTCTATAGAAA
>JAJZLA010000271.1 GCA_021803845.1 bacterium
AATTTGCTACGCCGAGACCTAAATCGTTGTGAGAGTGTACGCTTAAAACAATATTTTCTATTCCTTCGACTCTTTCCCTGATATTTTTTATAAAATTAAAAAATTCGAAAGGCGTCGCATATCCTACCGTATCCGGAATATTGACGGTAGTTGCGCCTGCATCTATAACTCCTTTAATTACTTTGCATAAAAAATCTAAATCGGATCTGGAAGCGTCTTCGGCAGAAAATTCTACATTTTCTATGAACGATTTTGCGTATTTCACCATATTGACTGCGCGCTCATATAATTCTTCGCGAGTCATCTTCAGCTTGTATTTAAGGTGCACGTCAGATGTAGCTATAAATGTATGTATAACGGGTTTTTCAGCATGTTTTACCGCTGAATACGCCCTGTATATATCTTTTTCGTTTGCTCTTGCAAGCCCCGCTATTTCAATACCTTTTATCTCTTGAGCTATAGCGCTGACGGCTTCAAAATCGCCTTCCGACGCAATAGGAAAACCGGCTTCTATAACATCCACGCCGAGTCTTGACAACTGCCTCGCCAAATTTAGCTTTTCGTCCATATTCATGCTGGCACCCGGAGACTGCTCGCCGTCCCTAAGGGTCGTATCGAATATTTTTATCTTTTTAAAAACGCCGCCGCTCATTAAAAACCCTCCTGCTAAAACCTATTTAATTTCTTTATTATTTTTTTTTATCTTAACATTAACGAAATAAAAATACAATAGGGGAGAAATGAATGAATATAGTATGAAAATAGTAAAAATCGATTCGACCGGTTTTATTATAATAATTATCAAAATAAATAATATCAATATCAGAAACTCGAAAGCCCTGCGTTTAAAAACCGAAAAATCTTTCATAGCAAAGTATCCAATGTTGCTTATCATCAAAAGTCCAACTACCGCCGTCAAAACAAGCATAATTTTAGTTATAAGCAATGTGCGTATTGAAAATTTCGTAATAAAAAAAAGCGTAGAAACTATGGTTCCTGCAGCCGCCGGGGACGGAAGCCCGGTAAACTTTTTATATTCGACTGAGTTTACCTGCACGTTAAATCTTGCAAGCCTTAACGTCGCTCCGAGAAGATATACAAACACAACCGCCCAGCCTATTCTTCCCATATCCATAAAAAACCATTTGAACAGCAGAACGGACGGCGCCGCCCCGAAAGCAATTAAGTCGGACAGCGAATCATATTCTATTCCGAATTTAGAGCTTGTATTAGTCAGCCTTGCCACCTTGCCGTCTATTCCGTCGAAAAATATAGACGCTATTATAAGCCAGCCGGCTATCCAGTATCTGCCGTCTATAGAATTAATTATAGAGTAAAAACCGCACAAAAGCGACAGGCTGGTTATAAGGTTAGGCAGGAGAAAAACGCCTTTAGTCATGCTGTTTTTGTATAACTCGTTGTTATGTAAGGCGGTTTTTATCGGAGAATAATTCTTTTTTTGTTTATTCGACGCTATCATTTATTTTTCCAAGTATTGTTTTGCCTGAAAAAACTTTACCGCCTATTTCGACGTAAGGAATAAAACTTACAGGCAGATATATATCCAATCTGGAGCCGAATTTAATTAATCCGAATCTTTCTCCGGACTTTACGGCATCTCCTTGCTTAATTCTGCACACTATGCGTCTTGCTATAAGACCCGCTATCTGAACAAAAGCTATTTTTTTATTTTTTTCTTTTAATACTCCGTCCGCGTTTAAAATTATCGCATTAAACTCGTTTTCGGAAGATGCCTTATCTAAATTTGCGGAAAAAAACTTGCCTTTATTGTAAATTACTTTTTCCACTATTCCGCCTAACGGAATCCTATTAACGTGTACGTTAAAAATAGACATAAAAATGCTTATTTTAAACACTTCTTCCTTTAAAAACCTTTCGTCAAAAATTTTCTGTGAAAATATTATTTTACCGTCGGCGGGAGAAACGATTTCGCCTTCTTTTAAAACAGAATCCGGCTTTCGTTCGGGATCCCTGAAAAAAAATATACAGAAAAAAAAGAAAAGGACTGAAAGCGCAAACAGCGAAAAAAATATATATTCCAAAATTATATTTTTTGCGTAAAAGCCCAGAATCAAAAAAAATAGCGAACAGATAAATGCGGCTGCTATAAACTGAATGCCTTCTTTCGCTATATATTTCATTTTTTAATACTGGGGCAGATATGAGTCTGCCCGAATGTCAAAATTTATGTTTTAATTTTTAGATTTATCGACTATTTTATTTTTTGTTATCCATGGCATTAACGACCTCAATCTGCTTCCGACTTTTTCAAGCTGATGCTCTTCGCCGTTTCTCGTCATGGCGTTAAACGAAGGCTTATTAGCTTTGTTTTCAAGCATCCATTCAGTTGCGAATTTTCCGTTTCTAATCTCTTCGAGAACTCTTTTCATTTCCTGCTTTACTCTTTCGTCCACTATTCTCGGACCTCTGGTCAGGTCTCCGTATTGCGCCGTGTTGCTTATCGAATATCTCATATTTGCTATTCCGCCTTCATATATAAGATCGACTATAAGCTTCATTTCGTGTATGCATTCAAAATATGCGCTTTCTTCCTGATATCCGGCTTCTACCAGAGTTTCAAACCCTGCGGTCATAAGAGCCGATAAGCCGCCGCAAAGAACCGCCTGTTCCCCGAAAAGGTCGGTTTCCGTTTCTTCCCTGAACGTTGATTCTAATATGCCGGCTTTACCGCCACCTATTGCAGCCGCATAAGACAATGCCATATTTTTCGTATTGCCGGAATAATCGTTATGTACGGCTATTAAATCCGGTACCCCGCCTCCCTTTTCAAATTCGTGGCGTACGAGATGCCCCGGACCTTTAGGAGCAGCCATAAAAACGTTTACTTCTTTAGGGGGAACTATCTGTCCGAAATGGATGCTGAAGCCGTGAGCAAAAACGAGATATTTATCCGCCTTCAAACCCGGTTCTATATCGTTTTTATAAACTTCTCCATGAATTTCGTCGGGAAGTAAAACCATTATAACGTCCGCTTTTTCGGCCGCTTCTTTGACTGGATATACTTCAAAACCTGCATTTTTAGCTTTTGAAAAAGAGTTGCCTTCCGGTCTTAAACCTATAATTACTTTCACGCCGGAATCTTTTAAATTTAAGGCATGGGCGTGCCCCTGAGAACCGTAACCTATGATAGCTACTGTTTTTGACTGAATTAATCTTAAATCGGCATCTTTTTCGTAATAAATATTCATTAAATCCTCCTTTATTTAGAGAGACGGTGGTATTTCGCCCTCAATCGATTTTTATTATTTAATTTATTAATTTTTATATATATTTATTATATTATTTTTTTAGCGCTGGCTAAAGCTATTATACCGGTTTTAACTATGTCCTTGATTCCTAAAGGTCTTAAAATGTCGATAAGAGAATCTATCTTCTTTTCCGAACCTGTCA
>JAJZLA010000272.1 GCA_021803845.1 bacterium
ATAAAAAAAGATATCAAAGAAAACAAGTTAATTTCCCATTCAAGCTTTTCTATAACTTCTGTTTTACCCGATTTATAAATTTCATATAAATTATTTATTATATATTGGTATCTAATTTTCCTATCTAATAAGTCTTCAAACGGAACTTTAATTCCAACATCAGAAAACATTACAAGCAACTCTCTTTCTAATATATTCTTAAAAAACGAACTAATTTCTAAGTAATCAGCGTTTTCGTCTTTTTCTATATCTTGTTTAAATTCATAGAAAAAAATATTATTCAAAAATTCTTTTACTGACTCTAAGCCTTTTCTATATATATTTAGGCGTTTTATTGTGGTCATTAAAGCTTCAAGATTAATTTCGTATTTAGCTGATTTTTCCTGAATACTTCCAGGTTCCGATAATAAATAGTTAATTGAAACACCTAAGAAATCAGCAATTTTATAAGTAATATAGATAGGTATATGAACACTCCCTTTTTCATAGAAAGTCAAAATTTGTTGGCTCGTTTTTAAAAAATCGGCAAGACTTTTTTGACTGATACCTTTTTCTTCCCTAAGTTTTTTTATTTTCTTCCCTAAGTTTTTATAAAATTCTTCTTCTTTTTCCGTTGTCTGCCTTTTTGCCATAGAAATTTAAAATTAAATTTAAAAGTATTATTCTTTATAACATTTTATTAATTACAAATCAATAATGTTTAAATATATTTAAAAAAAAAGCTTGACTAACAAACTCAATTAGTATATTATATAATATAACAAATAAAAATAAAGGAGGAAAAATGCAAAAATACATAAATCTAAACGATACAGCCAAACTCCTAAATTGTAGTAAATCTAAATTATATAATTATATTAAACAAGATTTAATACCGTTTAAGGTTTTCGGAAAACGATATTTATTTTCTGTCGAAGAAATTGAAAATTTCATAAGCAAAGAAACAACAAAAAAACAACAAAATGAAAAAGACAATTAAATCTATCCAACTACAACAACCTGTTCCGGCTAACATAATGGCGGAGCAGGCATTATTGGCGGCAATCATAATCGATAATACTACCATAAATCAAGCCGCAATACTCAAGCCCGCAGACTTTTACGACTCACGGAACCAAGAAATATTCGCGATAATTAAAGAATGCCATAATTCCAAAAAAACAATAGACCTAACAAGCTTTGTCGGTACTGGATACGAAGACTATATTCTCGAATTAATGGATCTTCCTAGTGCATTAGTGAATATAGACAAATACATTAAAGAAATAAAAGAAAATTCCAATAAACGCCAAAGGATATCACTAACTAACGATTTTAGAGATAGTAAAATTAAATATGAAGACTATATTGAGTCATTACAAAAACTATATATAGCCAAAAAAGAACCAATTATAACCAGTGAATTAATTCAAAAAATCAAACCAGTAAACGAAAAAAATATATTCGGCGTAAAAGTTCAATACGGAGCTATATTCACTATTGCCGGCGCAACATCGGCCGGAAAAACAGAATTCGCACTTGAAATTGCGGATATTCATGCTATACAAGAAGACTGCATTAGTATTTATTGCATATTTGAGGGGGGAATCAACGAATTTGGCCTAAGACTTAAAAAGAAAAATATAAACAACGAAAATCTTTATGCATTACATAATCCGGATATTGCCGATATAACTGCCGCAATAGAAAAATTAAGAAATAAAAAGATATTGGTGATAATCGACTACCTGCAGATGTTCGCACGTCGTATGCAGGCTAATGATACCAGACCTTCCGAGCACCTTAAAAAATACACAAGCTATATTTATTCTAAGCTTGACGAAATAAGATCTGACCAAGATGTTTGTTTTTGTTTTTTGTCGGCTTTAAGCAACCAGGGAATAGGAGAATTAAGACAGTTAAAGAGTTTCGATGATATAACCTTTCTAAAATCGATGAAAGAAGACGGCAATATCCAATATGACAGCGATTATATATATGCTATGCTTTTCGCTGACGAAAGCGAAAAAAATGAAAATAAATGGTCATTAGGGCGTAAAAAATTAGGCGAAAATATGCGGAAATACATATTATTACACCCAGCTAAAATGTCCCGAATAGGCGAAGATACGCAAGATGTTCTGTATGTGTATGACAATAATAATGGCAGATATAACCACATAAACATTAATCATAAAAAAGAAGAAAAAAATTATGAAAACAGAAAAAAAAGAGAAGCGGTCATGTGGACATGACAAAAGTCTACCGACGGCGACAGGAAGAGAACATAAAATCGGAATATTCCAGCCCACACGTCGGCCTGAACTAATCAATACAACCATAGAAACTAAATGGGGCAAAATTAGAATAAAGGCAAGGCTAGGTCAGCAACATGCAGATGTCTTCGAGGCTATTTGTCACGAATTTGAGGAGCGGACCCCTTATGATTATGAAATGGAAGACGGCAGAATTAAGTTATTAGTTGATCCGGCAAAAATTCGGCGCAGGTCAAGACAAATAAATCTTAAGAACATATTATCTGATTTACGTGCCGCCGTGATTGAGATAATCGAACCGCCGAACTTGCAGTGTATAGGTGGACTTATCGACAATATTGATTTTGCAAAAAAATCAGATGGAAGCTATATAACAAAACGTAATCCTCTCGGCGGCGGAGAACGGCCCATATGGAGAGTGGACCTCGGTAAAGCTTTTTGTAAATTGGTTCAAAAAGATATATGGATAGACTACGACCCGCAACCTATTGCTGCTTTACGTCATGGAATAACGCAGGCCGTGGTTCGTTTTATTTTATCTAACTCAAAAAATTCAGGTCCAAAAACCAACAAATGGAAAATAGATACAATAATCACTAATGTAACTGGCCAAATAACTAATGAAGAGTTAAGAAACAGAAGAAGAGAAATACTAAGCGACAAAAATAAATTGAATGATATCGGAATTACAATAGAAAATGGTTATATTTTTCAAACAAATAAAAATATTAGCGTGTAGCATATAAACGATAAAAAGGGTTAGCGTGTAGCATATAAACGATAGCGTGTAGCATATAAACGATAGCGTGTAGCATATAAACGATAAAATTTGGTGCGTATAAATACATATTTAAATACATATTTAAATACATGGCGGAAAATTTTAAAATTTTTCCGCCTCAAAAAAAATAAAACATAATTAATTCTAAAGGGAGGTATAAAAAATGAAAACGCAAGAATCATTCAGAAATTTTAAATCTGATATCGATAACCTTATCGAATTAATCAAGGAAAATTTAGACAGCATAAAAAAAGATATCAAAGAAAACAAGAAAAATACGGCGGCCACAATAAAATCAATTTTTCTGATAAATGCAGTGGCAAGCGACATTATAAAGACAAACGAAATATATTTTAATTCATCAGTATCAAAAATTATTAAAGAT
>JAJZLA010000273.1 GCA_021803845.1 bacterium
TATTCTTGCATAATGAAGGATGACTCCGTTTTTGGTTTTAAATGTATCGGAAACCGAAGCTGATAAGGAATATTTTCCGTAATTAAACTTTATAGTTCCTCTGTCGCCGGATTGACCGCCTCCTTCGGGATAAAAAGGGGTAATATCCGAGGCTATATAATAAAAACCGCCGTCTTTTATGTTCTCGACGGGCATGCCGTCTTCGTCGAATATGCCGTTAATATCGGCGTTAGCGGCATTTTCTATATTGCCGTATCCTTTAAAAAGCGATTTAGGTACGCCGGAAACGGTTTCGGGAACTCCGTTTTTTTCTTTTTTCTGCTTTGAACCTTTTTTCTGAAGTTCCATTAATTCGTCGTAAGCTTTTAAATCTATCGAAAAACCGTTTTCTTCAGCCATATCTATTGCTATATCTACCGGAAAACCTTTTTCGTCGTATAATTTAAATATGAATTCGCCGGGAACTATTTTCTGCTTTTTCTCCTTAAGTTCGATAATTTTTTCTTCCAAAAGTTTAATTCCCAGTCCTACCGTATCGTTAAACCTTTCATACTCTTCGGAGATTATCTTCTCGAAGACGGCAAGTCCGTCGGCAGTTTCGGGATAAAATCCGCCCATAATTATTACCACGATATTACCGAGATATTTCAGGTTATCGAGACTTATGCCGAGCTTTAAAGAATATCTGATAAGTCTTCTTAAAATTCTCCTGAATACATAGCCTCTGCCTTCGTTGGAGGGAAATACGGATTCTGCGGATAAAAAAACCGACGTCCGTATATGGTCGCTGATAACCCTTGCGGCGGTATCGTACGCTTCGTCTCCGCCGTCGTATCGTTTTCCGGTAACGGCGTCTATCTCTTTTATATAAGGAGTAAAAACATCGGTATCGTAGTTTGATTTTACGTTCTGCAAAATTCGCAGTATGCGCTCAAGCCCCATTCCCGTATCAATAGAGGGACGCGGCAATTTTGAAAGGTCTCCTTTTTTATCTCTGTTAAATTCCATAAAAACGAGATTCCAAATTTCTACATATCTGCCGCAATCGCAATTAATATCGCAGTCCGTATGCCCCGCTTCCGAATAACCGGTATCGTAAAATATTTCGCTTGAATAGCCGCAAGGACCGGTTTCTCCCATCTGCCAAAAATTAGTTTCGTCGCCGAGCCTGTATATTTTGTTTTCATCGAAACCTACGGTATTTTTCCAGATATTATAACCGTCTTCGTCTTTATCGTTTACTGTAACGTATATTTTGTCGAGGTCGAGTTCTATGACGTCTTTTATAAATTCGTAGGCAAACAAAACGGCATCTTTTTTAAAATAGTCTCCGAAAGAAAAATTTCCGAGCATTTCAAAAAAAGTGTGGTGGCGGGAAGTTTTGCCGACGTTTTCGAGGTCGTTATGTTTGCCGCCTGCGCGCATACATTTTTGAACGGTTACGGCTCGCGGCATAGGCGCCTGAACTACGCCGGTAAAATAGTCCTTAAACTGGACCATTCCGGCATTAGTAAACATGATAGAGTCGTCGCCGGCGGGAATTAAAGAAGAACTCGGCAATTGCACGTGTCCTTTTCCCGTAAAAAATTTAATGAATATTTCCCTAAGTTCGTTTGATTTCATATTCCATTTTGCGGCAGGGACAGAATTGAATTTTCGTCCCTACTGTTTCCATTTTGAGGTAGGGACAGAATTGAATTCTGTCCCTACTGTTTAATAAAGTCTTCTATTATTTTAGAGGAAAATCCTCTGCTCTGCAAAAAATCGTAAAGTTTCTTTTTATATATCAGTTCGTTTTCCCTGTATTTTATCAGGGAAACTTTCTTTTTGTCCACCGCTTTAAGCATAACGGAACGTTCTTCGTCTTCCGTGTAAAACGTTTCGATTAGCTTGTCTATAATATTTTTGTTTATTCCTTTTTTATAAAGTTCATAGCTTAATTTTATTCTGCCGATAAGTCTTTTTTTTCCGCTTTCTATAAGTCTTTCCGCAAATTCTTCATCGTTTAAGTATCCGTATTCTTTTAATTTCTTTAACGCTTTGCCGGTATCTTCCGTAGAAAAGCCTTTTTTGATTAATTTTTCGGCAAGCCGTTTTTCGGAATAAGACCTCGCGGACACGAGCTTTAAAGAGTAATTCTGCGCCGATAAAGGCGTTTTAGACTTTCTTTTAGAAATATTTTCCTGCGATATTTTCAAAGAGATTACTCCGATAATACATTATGTAGCGCTATACTTCTATATTTTGCGCATAAACATACATGCGGTTACGTTGTCCAGTAAGAACCCGAACCGCCTGAAGCCGCCGTATTTCCAGTTACGGACGGACTTGCTCCGGCGGTAACTGAAGTTTTGCCGCTTTCAACGGAGTCTGCTTTTACCCCTGCGCTTATATCGTCGTCGGAAGCGTTTACTCCGGATATTAACAGTGCAAGGTCGTTCGGCGAGGTGGATTCCGCAAGAGCATCTTCGTATGTTATCAAGCCCTGTTTATAAAAATTGTAGAGGGACTGGTCGAAAGTCTGCATCTCGTACTGTATGTTTCCGCTTCTTATGAAGTCTCTTATACTCGCGGTTTTATCTTCGTTTGATATGCATTCTTTTATCGTTTCCGTTCCTATCATTATCTCTACGGACGGAAGACGTCCTTTTTTGTCCGCTCTTGCTATAAGCCTCTGCGATATTACTGCGGAAATAACGGAAGCAAGCTGTATTCTTATCTGTTTTTGCTGATAAGGAGGAAAAACCGCTATAATTCTGTTAATGGTTTCCTGCGCATCCAGCGTATGAAGGGTGCTCATTACGAGATGTCCGGTTTCAGCCGCAGTTATTGCCGTTTCTATCGTTTCTAAGTCTCTCATTTCGCCTACTAAAATAACGTCGGGATCCTGCCTTAAGGCTTCCCTTAATCCGTGCGAAAAAGAATAAACGTCCATGCCGAGTTCCCGCTGGTTGACTAATGCTTTTATATCTTTATGCAGATATTCGATAGGGTCCTCGATGGTTATTATGTTTACCGGTTTATTCCTGTTTATAAAATCTATCATGGAAGCGAGAGTCGTGGACTTTCCGCTGCCGGTTATGCCCGTAACCAGTATTAATCCTCTTTCTTTAAGTGATATAGATTTTATAATTTTAGGCAGGTTAAGCGATTCAAAAATTGGAATATCGAAAGGGATATAGCGCATTGCTATGCTTAAAGAATTCCGCTGGGAATAAATATTGACCCTGAATCTTCCGACGCCGTGCAGGCTGTATGCAAGATCGACGTCCCTGTTTTCCTGAAAAACTTTAAGCTGATGCTTATCCATCATGCTTACGGCTATTTTTTCTATAACTTCTTTGGACATAACGCCGAAATTTTCCTGTTTGTAAATATCCCCGTCTATTCTAAAAATAGGATAAGAATTTACTTT
>JAJZLA010000274.1 GCA_021803845.1 bacterium
GGTTCGGGAAGCGGATTTTCGGGCGGGAGCCTGCCTTTAAAAGGCGGCGTCGTGGTTTCGTTTACGAAAATGAACAGGATTCTGGAATTAGACGAAGAGAATATGTTCGTTACCGTCGAACCGGGCATTATAAACGCCGACCTTAAGTCTTACCTTTCCGAAAAGGGATACTTTTATCCGCCCGACCCTGCAAGCTACGAGTTTTCGACGATAGGCGGCAACGTCGCCGAGTGTTCAGGAGGACCCGCCGCCGTAAAATACGGCGTTACCAAAGATTACGTCGCTGCGCTTGAAGTTATAACCGGAGAAGGCGAAATTATATACACCGGCTCAAAAACCGTTAAAAATGTTTCGGGATATAATCTTACCCAGCTTTTTACAGGTTCGGAAGGCACGCTCGGTCTTTTTTCAAAAATTATGCTTAAAATTTTATCGAAACCGGAAGCAAATTCCCTTATCTTAGTGTCGTTCAACGATATTAATAACGGATTTAACGCCGCAATTTCTCTTTTGAAGCTGAGAAACAGACCGTCTATGCTAGAATTTATGGACAAATCTTCCATAGAATCCGTCAAAAGTATTTTTAAAAGCGATATAATAAAAATAACGGGTAATTTTCTGTTCATTATAGAAGCCGACGGTTCTAAGGAAGAGGTAACGAAATCTATAAACGAGTATAAAAATATATTAGAAGAATTTTCTCCGGTTTTCCTTTTCGCGTCGGAAAAAAGCGAAGACAAAAAAGTTATAATGGATGCAAGGAAAGCCGTATCGCCTTCTTTAAGAAAATACGGCGACCTTAAAATCAATAACGATATTGCCGTTCCGATTAATAAAATTCCGGATATGCTTCCTTTTCTAGAAGAAACTTCAAAAAAGTACGGAATTCCTATTATAAATTTCGGACATTTCGGGGACGGCAATATTCACGTAAATATTATGCTGGATAAAAGCAATGCCGAAATGGTCGAAAAAGGCGGAAAAGCAAAATACGACGTATTAAAAAAGACCGTCGAACTTGGCGGCAGTTTGTCCGGTGAACACGGAATCGGGCTTGAAAAGAAAGAGTTTATGAAACTGAAATACGACGATTATTATATGAATCTCTTAAAAAACATTAAAAAAGTTTTCGACCCGCAAAATATAATTAATCCGGGAAAAATATTTTAAAATAATTTAATTTGATTGAATTAAATATTGATAATATAGTCATGTTTTTCCCGTATATTTGAATGTGTTTCATTATTGGAAATGCACGATTTTTTGTAAAATAAAAAATATAAATGGAGTTTTTTTAGTTGTCATCAGAAAATAAAACCTATCTTAATTGTGTTCATTGCGGAAAATGCCTGCCGGTTTGCCCTTCTTACAATATTGGTTTTAACGAGTTTTTAAGTCCGAGAGGCAGGGTGCGCATAGTTTTAACCGATTATACGGACAGTCTTCCTTTAAAAGCCGGCAAGGTGCAGGAATCGATGTCGTTATGCCTTATGTGCGGAAGATGCGAAAAAGTATGTCCAAACGATGTTAATCTAGTAGAACTTGTTGCGAACGAAAAAATAAAACTGGAAGAGTTTACAAACAAAAGTTTTTCTTCCGATAAATTAGCGTTAAATATTCTTAAAAATAAAAGAGAAATTTTATTAAAAACCGCCTTAAAAATTGCCAATATTCCATTTGTAAAAAAATTGTCCGGCAGAAATTCGCCGATGCCCGAAGGTAAATCTTTTATCGGAAAGAGAGACCTTATATTTAATGCCGATACTTCGTTGGAAAAATCGCCGTCTCCGTCCCTTAAGAACGGGAAAGCTATAAGGCAATCAGCCGTTGAGGACGATAAAAATATTTTTAAAGTCGGATATTTCAGCGGATGCGTTTTTAACGGCATATATCCTCAGATATCTATCGATACCGTAGCTTCTTTGACTAAAAACGGAGTCGAAGTCTTTGTTCCCAAAATGCAGGGATGCTGCGGATTGCCTTTTATATCGAGCGGCGGCTTAAAGTCGTTCAAGGAACTTGCCGTTAATAACGCTTTGGCTTTTAAAGGCAAAAAATTAGATTATATAGTAACGTCATGCGCTTCCTGTTCATATTCTATCAATAAGCTTTATCCGAAGTATTTTAATGAAAATGACGAAAATTATACCGAGATTTTGGATTTTTCCAAAAAATTAATCAGTATTTGGTCTTTTTTTAATCAACTTAAAAAAAACGGCTTCGAGATAAAAAAAGGAAAATTGGATAATGAAGCCGAAGCAGTATTTCATATTCCGTGCCATCTTTCAAATATGCCGGATTTTAAGCCGACTACCGTTTATGAAAAATTAATAGGAGAGCCGGGTTTAATTGCGGATAAAATCGAAGGATTAAAACTAAAGCCGTTAAGATATAACTATTGCTGCGGTAACGGCGGTATGTTTAACGTCGGGCATTATGAATTGTCCAAAAAAATTACGAAACGAAAATTTGAAGAGATTAAAGAAGCGGCTCCGCAAGAAATATTAACGTCGTGCTCGGGATGCCTATTTTCATTAAAAGACCAGAGCGGAATTTTAAAGCATAACCAAAGTATTCCGGTAAACCACTTAATAGGTATTTATGCACGCAGTTTGCGGAGCTAAAAATGATTTTATTGCTGCGGCAACGGAAAATAGCGCGGATTTATTAGCATAGTTACGGCATTTCTTACCTTTTTTATCTTTACGGGAAGCGTGCCCGCAAGTTCCCCGTCGCACTGATAATATATTAATTTATTAGTCGAATCGTCCGTATAAGTTATAACCACTTCGTTATCTTTTATATAAAAATCGGGATTATTTGAATATTTTTTGTAAAATATCAAGGATTTTAAGATAGAAAAAATTACGTTGGCAGTTCCAGCGGCAGTTTTTACCGTCCTTATATGAAACTTATCGTCTAAAGGCGAATTTTTAGGGAATATTTTAAAAGGCCCTCCGTAATAGCGTATGTTTGAAACGATAATTTCTTTTGCGCAGGTAATTTTTTCGGCATTTTTTTCCATACATAAATCGTAAAATTTATATTTTTTCGTCATTTTTATTATGTTTAAGATATAACTTATATATTTAGTCGAATTATTATAAATTCTTCTTTTATTGTTTCTTATTTTTTCTTCCATATTTTTAACTACGAAAGCATCAAGCCCTACGCCGGTCATGGCAAAAAAAAATCTTTCGTTTGCTTGTCCTAAACCTATTTTGACTGGTTTATATACATTTAGGATTTCAGGGAGGGCTTTTTTTAAAGAATGCGGAGTTTTATTTTCCATTGCGAAAAGATTAACCGTGCCCATAGGTAAATGCGCGATTGGAATTTCCGAATATACTAAAGTATTTATGACATAGTTTAAACTGCCGTCGCCTCCGGCGACTAAAACTG
>JAJZLA010000275.1 GCA_021803845.1 bacterium
TAAATGGTCCGCTTAAAGCGGACCATTTACGACCGCGTTAATAGGATTGTATTTTAAAATAGCGGCATACCGATTTATATCAGGTTTTTTCCGGACCGAATTTGCTTTAAACACTTCCGGCGTTCTGCCCGTCGCCTGTAAATCGTATTCGAATATTTTATATGTAATAAATTTTACTGCCGCATTGCTTGCGAAAATAGATACTATAAAGATTATGAATAACTTGAATAAAAGTTTATAGATGCCGTCTTTATTTTTTAAAAAACCGGATATATTATTTAATATCGTACTTTTAATTTTTACAACCTGCAGTTTATTCATTTATCTTTTTAACGCAATATTAAATTTTATACTTCCGCTTGAATTTTTATATGATTTTATAACATTTACGGTAGAATATCGCTTTTTAAGATAAATTTCAAATTTATGCAGGTTTTTATAACCCGAAACGCTGCCTTTAAAATCGAACTTTTTAAACGAATAGCTTATCGAGTCGATTTTTAAACTTTTTATATTGCCCTTTTCTTCGGAAGCATACTTCAAAAAACTTAAAAAAGCGTCGTTGCCGCCGCCGGAATTTTCTTTTATTTTATCGTAATAAGACTTAATTTCGTATCTTGGTTCGTAAAATACTTTCTGCCCGGGCATATATTTTTCGAGAATTAAATTTATCTTTTTGCTAATAGCCGTCTTTTCGGCATTTTTGTAATAGTTTTCTTCTATAAGTCCAGTAAATATTAATATCAATATTAATCCTGCCGCTAAGGCGGCATATGGCGCGCTTTTATAAATATGCAGAGCAGAAGCCGAACCATCTCCTATGATGTCGGAAATCTTGAAATATTCTAAAACATTTGAATCTTTTGAATTATTTAAAATTTTGATAAAAATATTTATAAAATTTTCCTGCTTATCGTCTTCGTCTATTAAAAACATTAAATCCGAATAAAAATCATTCTTGCCTGAAAATATTTCGCGGGCTTTAGAATTCAGGTCTATTATATTAGATATATTGGCTTCGGATTTTCTTTCGTTAATATTTTCTTTATTAAAATTTAAGTCTATTATTTCCACGACTTTTCCTTTTTTATAAACAACGGCGTATGATCTATTTGAAAAGTCGTATTTAAGCAAAAAGTCGGCGCCGCTTTCCGAATAAAAACGTTTTCCCGTTTTGCACAATACGGAAAAAGGGAAATATATCCGCAGGCCGTTTAAATTTCCAAGATTATATTCGTTTATAAATCCGGCTAAGGTTTCTTTTTTTGCATATTCTATCAATAGCGTATGGTCGGATAATTTATGTTTAGAGATTATTAATTCCTTGCTGTTTAAAGGGGTTAATTCTTCTATCGCCGCTTTGGCAAGCATGTCTATATTTATGGCGCCCTTTAATTTAAAAGGATAGGTTAATATTTTAAAGGATACGATTTCCGGAGGGAGTATTATAAATATTTTTCTATAAAAAGGCAGAGCCGAGCTTAAACCGTTTGTATCCTGTCCAGATAAATGCAATTCTTCAAAATAAATCCGTTTTCCGCCTCCGCCTTTACCTTTAAAGCGTTCTATGCCGTAAACAGTCCCGTTTACTATTTTTATTCCTATATCGGCTGTATTTTTATAAGACATATAAAAATATTTATTCCATCTGCTTTAAAAGAAGATTTTTATAGATTCCTTCCAGTTTTATTAAATCCTCGTGGCTTCCGCTTTCGACTATTTTGCCTTTTTCGAGAACATAAATTGTATCTGCGTGTTTTACGGTAGAAAGTCTGTGGGCTATTATAAGGACGATTTTATTTCTGCACAAGCCTCCGATAGATTTGCTCCCGCCGCCTTTACTTTCTTTATTTCCGAACAGCGCCTGCTGAATTTTCTTTTCTGATTCTCCGTCTAAAGAAGAGGTAGCTTCGTCGAGTATAAGTATAGGAGCATCTTTTAAAAACGCCCTTGCGATTAAAATTCTCTGTTTTTCTCCGCCCGAAAGCCTTGAACCCGACTCATCGACTAGGGTATCGTATCCTTCGGGAAGATTTTTTATAAATTCGTCGGCAAATGCAAGTTTTGCAGCATTTATTATTTCGTCCATGCTTTTGCCGCTTGTTCCGTATTCTATGTTGAACCTGACCGATTCGTTAAACAGGACGACATTCTGGGAAACATAAGATATGGAATCCCTTAGCTCTTTTAAATTAAATTCTTTTATATCTATTCCGTTAATATTTATTTCTCCCGCAGACGGTTCGTAAAAACGGGGGAGCAGCATAGAGATTGTACTTTTGCCTGCACCTGAAAAGCCTACTACTGCAACTATCTCTCCTTTATTGATTTTTATGTTAATATCTTTAAGGTCGAAACGTTCGCCGGTTTTTTCTTTTTCTTCAACGCCGTCATATTTGCCGTATCCGAAATAAAGGGCTTTTATTTCGAGGGTAGTAATTTCTTTAGGGACGGAAGTTTTTCCTCCTTTCTCTTCAGGCTTTTCGTCTAAAATACCAAAAATCCTTGTTCCGGCGGCTATACCCTCCTGCAGGCTGTTATTAAGGCGCGAAAGGCTTTTCACGGGCTCGTAAAGAAGGAGTATGGCAGTTAAAAAGGAAAAGAAATTACCCGGCGTATATCCGAATTTTATAACCTGAAGCCCGCCTATAAATATTATTGCCGCAACCGAAATTCCTCCTATAAGTTCGACGAACGGCACTGTAAGGCCTCTTATTTTCGTCATTCTCATAAAAAATCTGTAGAGATTGTCGGATAGCTTTTTAAACCTCTTTATTTCAAATTCTTCCATATTGTAAGCTTTAACCATCCGCAGGCCGGAAATAGTCTCGTCTAAAAACTTCGTTATGCTTCCCATTTCGTTCTGGGTATCGGTGCTTGTTTTACGAGCCTTTTTTCCAAGAAGCGTCACCGGAAAAATTACTAAAGGAAACAGGACTAAAACAGCTATGGCAAGATAAAAATCCATATAGAATACTACGGCTAAAAGAACTATCATGGTTAGGATATCTTTCATAACGGCGCTGACTGAATCGGACACCGTTCTTTGAATGATATTTATATCGTATGTTATTCTTGCTATAAGTACGCCCGTTGGAATCTTGTTGAGCTTTGAAACCGGCAGTTTTACTATCACCGAATATACTTCGTCTCTTAACGACCTTATAATATTCTGTCCGACCGAACCTATGTAATAAAATTCCGCGTAATAAAAAACATTTTTTACCAAAAAGATTAATACGACGAGCAGGGGAATCAGTATAAGTTCGGTATAGCTTTTAGTTATAAATATATTATTTATAAGGGGCTTTACTATATAAGCCAACGCGCCGGTAAGAGCGGAAACTACCGCCATGCTTATTACAGCCATAATAAGCCTTTTTTTATAAGGCAGTATATAG
>JAJZLA010000007.1 GCA_021803845.1 bacterium
GGTAAACTATCCTCAAATTTTTTTTACTTCTAAAAAGGTAAAAAGTTTTGCTTATTATTATACCGTAAAATATTTAAATTTCCTGCCGGATTATATGCGTATCGATATTTATGATATTTCTTACAGCATTATAAAACCCGATATTGTTTACTCAAAATATCTTACGTTAAAAAAAATAGAAATAGTTAAAAAAGAAAATAAGCCTATTTTCATACGCGTTAACAAAGGCTCGCTTTTGATAAAAGCAGGTGAACTTATAACCAAGTCAAAAGCCCTTGAATTAAATACGTACGATTCTAAATTTAAATTAAAAAATAATATACCGTCTTTAATAGGATTGTTTTTAGTGATAACTCTACTTTTGTCGTTGTCCTATATTTTTCCATACAGATATATAAAAAAATTCAGGACTACGTTAGATTTCAAAAATATACTTTTTGTTATTACGATTTTATTGTTTTCAATATTATTGATAAAAGCCGGAATTATATTTTCTAACGCACTTGCTTTATATTTTCCTTTTATAGATAAAAGCGACTTGTATTACTTGATTCCTTTCGCTTTTGGACCAATGCTTGTAAGGATAATTTTAAATTCGGAAGTTTCGGTAGTTTATATTGCCCTTTTTTCTATATTGACGTCGATAATTTTTAAAAACTCTATTTTTTTTATGGTATATACGTTTGCGGGTAGTTTTATAGCATCTTATGAAGTTTTCGACTTTTCTTCGTGGGGAAGAGTAATCAGAGCCGGCATCATTACCGGATTGATAAATGTAGTAATGGTATCGGCATTTGCGTTGATGGGTTTTAATCTTATAAACGTTCAAACTTTTTATGCAGTCGTTTCGGCATTTTTATCCGGTGTAATTTCTTCGGTTATAGTTATAGGACTTATTCCCATTTTAGAAAGCCTGTTCGGGTTTACGACCGATTTTAAACTGCTTGAACTTTCAAGCGCCGGCAACCCTTTGCTCAGGCAGTTTTCTATAGCTGCCCCCGGCACATACCAGCATTCGATAATGACATCCACTCTTGCGGAATCAGCCGCGACCGCGGTGGGAGCCAACCCTCTTCTTGCAAGGGTTGCAAGCCTTTATCACGATATAGGAAAAATAACCAAACCAAACTATTTCATAGAAAATATAGTAAATTCTGAAAATCCGCACGATAAACTTTCTCCTACCATGAGCAGTTTGATTATAGCTTCGCACGTAAAAGACGGACAGGAACTTGCAAAAAAATATAAACTCGGAAATAAAATAGAAAGCATAATCGCTGAACATCACGGTACTTCTATGATAGGGTCTTTTTACGAAAAGGCATACAACGAAAATAAAGGCGCACATGTTTCAAGCGATGCATTCAGATATGCCGGCAGAAAACCTCAGACTAAAGAAGCCGGAATAATTATGCTGGCCGATTCCGTCGAAGCTATATCGAGGTCTATGTCGAATATATCGCCGTCTCGGCTTGAACAGATGGTCAGAAAAACCATAAATAGAATTTATACCGACGGACAGCTTGACGAATGCGAATTGACGCTGAAAGATCTTCATATTATAGGCGATGCTTTCGTAAAAGTTTTAAATTCCGTTTTTCATCAAAGAATTCCATATATAGACAGGCAGACCGGAGGTGCGGATAAAAGTGAAACAGGCAAAAACGGTAATAAATATAACGGATATCCAGAGAAAATTCAAAATAAACCAAAGGTTAGTCCGCTATATCGTTAAAAATTCCATAAACCGGCTTTATTGCGGTTCTTACGAAATAAATATAATTTTCTGTTCCGAAAATTATATTAAAAAATTGAATAAAACCTACAGGAATCAAAATAGAGCTACCGACGTACTTTCGTTTGAAATTAAAGAATGGGAAAACGGTGTTTATCATCTTGGCGAAATATATATATCGCCCTCCGTTGCGCAAAAAAATTACTATAACAACCGTAATTTCTGGGAAAAATCCGAATGGATATCCCAAAACAACGATAAAGAAAGCAACCCCCTTTATTATTATAGAAAAGGTTTTCGCAGGGAGATCGCTCTGCTTGTTATACACGGTATTCTTCACCTTTTCGGATACGTTCACGACGAAGAACACAAAATGAATTTAGACGACGAAGATTACGATAAAGATATGAAAAATATGCAGAATTTTTTATATAAAGAGTTAAACGGGAAACTGTAAATATATGAAAAAAAATTCGCAGAGCCGTTTGGAATCTTTTAACGCAGCTATAGAGGGCATTATTTTAGCTACCAAGACCGAGAAAAATATGAAAATACATTTTTCTATAGCTCTTGCCGCTATAATACTTGCTCTTTTTTTAAAAGTATCGAAAATAGATATATTATTCGTCCTTGTTTCAGTTTTTTTTGTTTTATTTGCGGAAACTCTTAATACTTCGATAGAATATCTTGCCGATTTTATATCCAAAGAGCATTCGGAAGAAATTGCCGCCGTTAAAAATTTAGCCGCCGGCGCGGTTCTTTTATCCGCCTTCGGTTCGTTCGTAGTCGGATACATAATTTTTTCCAAATACCTTTATTATTTGATATACTATACGATAAATATGATTAAAACCGAAGGTTCCGATATATCCGTAATAATTATATCGATTGTTTTCGTTGGAATTATAATAATAAAAGCCATGTTTAATAAAGGCACTCCCTTAAGGGGAGGTTTTCCGAGCGGCCATGCAGCCATAGCTTTTTCTATATGGCTTATAGTATCTTTTTTGACCCTGAATCCTGTAGTTTCTCTGCTTACGTTTATTCTTGCATTCATAATAGCTCTTTCCAGAATAAACAGCGGCATTCATACTAAAATAGAGGTTTTAACAGGAAGTATTATAGGAATTTTAATAACTGCCCTTATATTTAAGCTTTTTTATTTTTAATAATTTTATAAGAAGGGGAATTATGACGACAAAAGAAAAACAAAAAACCTATAAACTCAACGAGCTTATAGAAATAGTTAAAAAATTAAGGTCGGAAACCGGCTGTCCATGGGACAGGAAGCAGACTGAAGAAACCTTAAAACCGTATATCATAGAAGAAGCTTACGAAGTCGTAGAGGCTATAGGTTCCGGCGATAAAATCGAAATAATGGAAGAACTCGGCGACCTTCTTCTTCAAGTTGTTTTTTTATCGGACATATATGCAGATAAAAAAGAGTTTTCTATAAACGACGTTATAGAGACGGTAAACAAAAAACTTATAAGAAGACATCCGCACGTTTTCGACGAAAATTTTTCTTTGAAAGAAGGCGAATGCCTTGAAGACGCTATTCTTAGAAATTGGGAAAGGATTAAAGGGGAAGAAAAGAAGGAAAAATCGAAAAATAAACCGGACGTTCCGAAAAAACCGTCTGTATATATTTCTGAATCCATGCCGTCTCTGCACAGGGCATATATGGTTCAGGAAAAAGCTAAGAGGCAGGGTTTAGATTTTGCGGACGCCGAAGAGGCTTTAAAAAAAGTATATGAAGAAATAGAAGAATTTAAAGAAGAACTGAGTAAAAACGATAATGCCGATAAAGACGGAAATAAAAATAAAAATAAAAATAAAATAACCGAAGAATACGGCGATATTTTATTTTCGCTCGTAAATTTAGGAAGGCTTTTAGATATTCATCCCTGTTCGGCTTTAAATAAATCCACGGATAAATTTATAAAAAGATTCGGATACATAGAGGAAAAAGCCGCAAAACCGCTTTCGGAATTAGATGCCGCAAGCTTGGACGAGTTATGGGAATCATCTAAAAGAGGGTCATAATAATGAAGACAATATTAACGAACGATAAAATAAAAAATCTATGCTTAGCCGGTTTGTCCGGCGTTATAACAGCCCTTTTATTTCCTGTTTTTAACCTTGAATTTCTTGCATGGATTGCATTAATCCCTCTTTTATACGCCGTATATAAATCTAAGGGTTTTAAAGAATCTTTCTTATACGGTTTTATTGCCGGTGTAGTTTCATACGTAATTATACTTTACTGGATAGTTTATACCGTAAGCAAATTTGGAGGTCTTCCTTACTACATAGCGGTTTTTGCGCTTATTCTTCTTGCTTCTTATCTGGCTCTATATGTTGCTTTATTTGCAGGTTTTGGAAAAATTATATTAAGCCGCTATAAGAAATTAAACTTCATTTTAATTCCCTCAAGCTGGGTTTTTTTCGAGTTTCTGAAATCTAAACTCTTAACGGGTTTTCCATGGGAAAACTTAGGATGCTCGCAGTATTTAAATATTCCTTTTATACAAATTTCCAATATTATCGGCGTTTTCGGATTATCTTTTATAATAGTTCTGGTTAATTATTCAATATTCAGTTTTATTTTTCAAAAAAACAGGCTTTCAAAAAAACAGGCATTGTTTGAGCTTTTTTTTGTTATATCGGTTTTTATTTTAGTTATATTATACGGTTATTACAACATATATTCGGTAAATAAACTCGTTAAACATAAAAAACCGTTAAGGGTCGCCCTTATTCAGGGAAATATAGGTATGTTCCAAAAATGGAAAATCACTAAAAAAAGAACGACGCATATATATCTTAAATTGACGAAGCAGTCTTTAAAATATAAACCTCAGCTGGTTATATGGCCTGAAACTGCTCTCCCGTATATTATATCGGTTTATCCTTTTTACTGGAACAAGGTTATGAGATTTACCGAAAAGCATAAAATAGATATGGTTTTTGGCGCTATAGGATTTAAATTTTTTAATTTTAAGTACCATTATTATAACAGGGACTATATGTTTACCGACAAAGGAAAGTATTACTATTACGATAAACATCATTTAGTCCCTTTCGGAGAATATATACCGTTAAAGAAACAGCTGCCTTTTCTCGCGCATATTTTAAAGGGAGCGGGTATAGGAAACTTTACGGCGGGCAAAAAGTTCAGGATTTTAAAAAACGGCAAATTAAAAATAGGCTCAATGATATGCTACGAAGCTTATTTTGACGGACTCGTAAGGCATTTTCCAAAAAACGGAGCAAATCTTTTCATAAGCATTACGGACGATGCATGGTACGGAAAAACGTCGGCTCCTTATCAGGATATGTCTATGACGGTTTTTCCGGCGGTAGAAAACGAAAGGTTTATCGCCCGTGCCGGAAATACGGGCATAAGCGGAATAATATCCCCCGTCGGGAAAATTTTAAGCGATACGCAAATATTTAAACGGACTTATATGATAGGCTACGTTAAATTAATTAATAGAAAGACTTTTTTTGCATTATATGGTAATATATTTGCTTATATATCGGATATTGTTTTTGTAATTTCAATGTTATATATTTTGATATTAAAACTGTTTCCTGCATTAAATATTCATAGAGAAAACTAAAGTTAAATTTAAAAAGATAACTTATCCGGAGGTTTTTAAATGTCTATAGCTTCAGCGCAGGGTGATTCGCTTTTTAACGCAAGTTTTTTGGAAAGAAGCCTGAAAACCCTCGAAGAAAAATTAGAAAAACTGCGGAGGGCGCTTTGAAGTCGATATTTCCGCAAAAAGACTTAAAGAGATAGAAGAAATTTCTTCAAAAGAAGATTTTTATAAAGATATAAATTATTCCAAAGAAATATTAATAGAAAAATCGGCTATAGAAAATAAGATTAAACCTTTTTATTCCGTTTACGAAGAGTTTAAAAACATAAAAGATTTATACGATATTTCTATAGAAGAAAACGACGAAAAAATGCTCGAAGACATTTTCGCCGCCGTAAAGCCACTAGAAAAAAGCATATCCGCCTTAGAAATGGATACTACGCTTTCCGGAAAAGACGATAAACTAGATGCTATCGTAGAAATTCATGCCGGTTCCGGCGGTACCGAATCCATGGATTTTGCAAATATGCTTCTAAGAATGTATCTTAGGTGGGCGGAGCGCAGAAAATTTAAAACGGCTATAATGGAGTTTAACACAGGCGAAGAAGCCGGAGTAAAAAGCGTTACTTTTACCGTCCACGGTAAATATGCCTATGGTTATCTTAAGGCGGAAAGCGGCGTTCACAGGTTAGTAAGAATTTCTCCTTTCGACGCAAACAAAAGAAGGCATACCTCTTTTGCTTCGGTATTCGTTTATCCCGAGATAGACGATTCTATCGACGTAGTTATAGACGAAAAAGACGTTAAAATAGACACTTACCGTTCCAGCGGAGCAGGCGGACAGCACGTCAATACTACCGATTCCGCCGTCAGGCTGACGCATATCCCAACGGGCATAGTAGTCGCCTGCCAGAACGAAAGGTCTCAGCATAAAAACAAAGATTCAGCATATAAACTATTAAGGGCAAGACTTTACGATTATTACAAAAAAAAGCAGGAAGAGGAAGAAGACAAGGTAAACAAAACAAAAAAAGAGATATCTTGGGGTTCGCAGATAAGGTCTTATACCCTCAATCCAAACCGTGTCATTAAAGACCACAGGACGGGGGTCACCATATACGACGATAAAAGCGTCTTCGACGGCGACATCGACGAATTTATAAGCGCATATCTGCTGGGCGTAAGAGCATAAAATAGATACAGTGCCAGAATTCAATTCTGGCACTGTCACAAAATGGAAAGCCGGAATTCAATTCTGCGCGTATTAGTCGTCATTGCGAACGATAATGAAGCAATTCCTTCGTTTATCAATTTATTTATGAACGTGAAAAATTGACAAAGGAGATATATAATGGAACAGGAATTAAATATTTTGGAAAATAATCGCTTGGATAAATTAAATAAATTAAAAGAAAAAGGAATCAACCCTTTTTCAAACGATTTTAAAAAGAAGGAAAATATAAAGAATATAATAGAACAATTCGGCGGCAACGATAAAGATTTTTTTGAAAGTAACAGGGTAGAAGTAGAAACCGCAGGCAGGATAATTATTATAAGAAGTTTTGGCAAGGCGGCTTTTTTCAGGATAAGGGACGGCTTTGGAGAAATCCAGTGCTATATTCAGAAAAACGGGATACCGGAAAATGATTTCGAGCTGTTTAAAGAGTATATCGATTCCGGTGATATTTGCGGCATAAAAGGACATCTTTTCAGGACGAAAACCGACGAACTTACTATCAAAGTAGAAAGTATTCATATTTTAACAAAGTCTTTGCTCTCTCTTCCCGAAAAATGGCACGGACTTAAAGATATAGAAGTACGCTTTAGAAAAAGATACGTAGATTTGATAGCAAGTCAGGAAGTCAGGGAAATTTTTAAGAAAAGAGCCGAAACCATAAGATTTTTCAGGTCTTTTTTAGACGCGAACGATTTTCTCGAAGTAGAAACTCCCATGATGCAAGCTAATCCTGGCGGAGCCACCGCAAGACCTTTTAAAACCCATCATAATGCTCTTAATTTAGAACTTTATATGAGAATAGCGCCGGAATTATACTTAAAAAGGATAGTAGTAGGAGGATTCGACCGCGTTTACGAAATAGGCAGAAATTTCAGGAACGAAGGAATATCTATTCGGCATAATCCGGAGTTTACGATGCTGGAATTTTATACGGCCTACTCCGAAAATAATTCGCTTATGGAATTCGTCGAAAAAATGATGTCGGAACTGGCGTTAAAAATTTGCGGTAATTACAAAATAGATTACGGAACGGAAAAATTAAATTTTAAGCCGCCTTTCAAAAAAATTAAGCTCAAAGACAGTTTAATAGAAATCGGCGGATTTAAGACGGAAGAAATAGATACCGTAGAAAAAGTTTTCGATATTTTAACGAAGAGAAACACCCCAGGTATAAGCAAAACGGACAGTCTCGGAGAATTATTGACTGTTTTATTCGACGAAACGGTAGAGCCTAAACTTATAAATCCGACTTTTATTACGGATTATCCTGTAGAAAGTTCTCCGCTTGCCAGACGAAACGATAAAGACGGTTCCGTGACCGAAAGGTTTGAGCTTTTTATAGCGGGAAGGGAAATAGGCAACGGGTTTTCGGAATTAAACGACCCGCTCGATCAGGAAGAACGTTTTAAAATGCAGGTAGAAACAAAAATTAAGGAAGGCTTGCCTGCAGAAATGGACGACGATTATATAGAAGCTTTAAAGCAGGGACTTCCTCCTACCGCGGGTTGCGGAATAGGCATAGATAGGGTAGTTATGCTGTTGACAAATTCTAACTCTATAAGGGACGTCATATTGTTTCCGCTGCTTAAGCCCGTTAAATAAATAAATTTGCAAAATCAATGAAATCAACAGTATTATTATAATAATGAGTTTTCATACTAAAATAGCCCTGCATTATTTAAAGCCGAAAAATAATTCTTTTATATCCCTGCTCAGTTTAATATCGGTAATGGGAATAACTATAGGAGTAATGGCCCTTATAGTAGTTATATCCGTAATGAGCGGATTCGACCATGCTTTAGAAAAAAAAGTAATAGGCATAGAGTCGCAGGTTATAGTTTTAAATTATAACGGCTTTGTAAATAATTATAAAACAGTTATAAAAAAAATACGTTCGGTTAATGGCGTAAAAGACGTTTCTCCTTTTATATACACGGATGTTATGATAACTTCGTCAAGTACCTCTACCGGCAGCGTATTAAGAGGCATAGACGTAAATTCCGAAGAAAAAGTTACCGATTTAAAAAAATATTTGATAAAAGGCAGTCTGTCCGCCTTAAACTCCAAAAACGAAAGCGAAATAGTTCTAGGCAAAGTTTTAGCGCAAAATCTAGGAGTTTCGGTCGGAGACAGGGTTACCGTCATTTCGCCCGAAGGACGTATTACTCCTTTCGGCGTTATGCCTAAGACCGAAAGATTTACCGTTTGCGGCATAATCGACAGCGGAATGTATAATTACGATTCAACTTTTTCTTTTATATCCGTCAAAAACGCCCAGAATTTTATAGGATTGTCTTCAAAAACCGTTACAGGACTTGAGGTTAAATTAAACAGATTGGGTTCGGCTAATGCGCTTGCGAAAAAAATTGCAGATAAATTAAACGCAGGTACGGCGGCATCTTCTTATTACGCTTTAAGCTGGGAAGAATTAAATAAAAATTTATTTTCCGCTATAAAATTAGAAAAACTTACGATGTTCGTGATACTTTTCCTTATAGTTTTGGTAGCGGCGTTTAATATTATCTCGACTCTTATAATGGTCGTTATGGAAAAAAGAAAAGATATAGCGGTATTAAAATCCATAGGGGCTTCGTCTAAAGATATTATGATTATTTTTATCGCTCAAGGTCTTATTATAGGGTCTATAGGAACCGCCCTCGGACTCATTTCCGGATTTTTAATAGGATATTTGGAAGAAACATATCATATAATAAGCCTGCCGTCGTCGGTTTACTACATTACCGCACTTCCCGTTAGGATGACCGCCGGCGAATTTGTAATTATAGGTTTTTGTTCAATATTCTTAAGTTTTATAGCAACCTTATATCCTTCTTATAAAGCGGGTAAAATAGACCCGGCCGAAGGAGTAAGATATGAGTGATACAGCCGTTTCATTAAAAAAAATAGTCAAGATTTTTAAAACGGGAAATGAAACCGTAAATATTTTAAACGAAGCCGATTTTGAAATAAAAAAAGGCGATACCGTTGCTATTACCGGAGAATCAGGCACAGGGAAAAGCACGCTTCTGCATATAATGGGAACACTGCTTAAACCTGATTCAGGCAGTATTGAATATTTCGGTCAATTCGACGTTTATTCTCTTTCCGACGACAACCTTGCCCGTTTCAGAAATAAAAACATAGGTTTCGTTTTTCAATTTCACTATCTTTTAAACGAGTTTAGCTGTTTAGAAAATGCGGCGATGCCTTTACTGATAAGAAAAGAAAACAAAAATGCGGCGTTTAAAATTGCGAAGGATTATCTTTGCGAAATGGGTCTCGAAAACAGGCTTAATTTTAAACCGTACATGCTTTCCGGCGGGGAGCAGCAGAGGGCGGCTATTGCAAGAGCGCTCGTATGCTCTCCCGAGGTTATATTAATGGACGAACCTACCGGCAATCTTGACCCGCGACATGCCGGAAAACTTCATGAAATAATTATCGGACTTAATAAAAAATACGGGAAAACCCTTGCTATAGTTACTCATGACGCAAACTTTTCCGACATGATGAACCGTAAAATTAAAATTTCCGGCGGTTTTATAGAAGAGGCCAATTTGTGACGGTGCCGGAATTGAATTCTGGCTTTCCAATTTGGAAAAAGGTGTCAGATTTTATTTTGCGTATACGAAAAAAAAATAATTAAAGATAAAAGATGATGCGCAAAATTAATCTGACACCTTTTTCAATTGACATAAATTCTAATATTTGATAGTTTATTAAAATGAATTTTTTTAAGCAGATATTTTTAGGAATTATTATAGCCGGCGTTTTAATTTTAAATTCTATTAACGCTTATGCGGCACTGAACAATAAGAACGTCTGGACAGGTTTTTTTTATCAGAAAGGCTCTCCCGCCTTAACATCCATAAAAAAATCTTTTGCCGAAAGTTTTAAAAAATATTTAAATTCTGAAAAGCCTTATTTTGTTTTTGCTTATACTAAATTAAAAACCAAACCTTACTTTAACTACGACAAAAAAATAAACTTAGTCCGAATAAAAAAACTCGGTATAGTTTATCGTTCAAATTACATTATCACTGGAAGCATTTCGAGATTAGGTTCTAATTTTACCGTCCATGCTATGTTCATAGAAGTATCGAATGTTTATAAGTCTAAAACCGTTAATTTATCCGGTAACGGTATAAAGCAGTTCAATAAAGACGTAAGCTCGCTATCTTTAAAGGTATCCAATTTTATTCACAATAATATCGGGAAAAATATTACCCACAAAAGAACGGCTTTTAACAAAATTATATATGCAGTACGAGTCAAAGGCAACGTCAGGGTCGGCAAAGGTTTTATAATGAACCGCGTTGAAGTTCATAAAGGCGGCGAATATTCTATCGAAAAAATTAACGACAGCGTAAAAAAACTTTACAAAACCGGATACTTTAAAAATGTTTTAGTCAACGTTAAGCCCCATGAAAATCAGCTTATAATAACCTTTATAGTATCGGAAAGACCTCTTATAAAGTCTATAAAATACACGGGGAACGGTTCCGTAAGCATTAAAAAGATTAAAAAAATTATAAACATAAAACCGGAAAGACCATACAGTTCGTATGAAATCGATAAAGCGTTAAAAATATTAAAATTTATATATTCTGCCGAAGGCTATTATAACGCTAAAGTAAAAGTGAAGAAGAAAATTCTTTCAGGAAACTATGTATCCGTTGATTTTGCAATAAAACAAAATCAGCCGGTAATGGTTAACAAAGTTGAATTCAGAGGTAATACATCGTTTACTTCCGGAAAGCTTGCATCGGTAATGGGTATTAAGACGGTTAACCTTCTTACATGGATAACGGGGGCGGGAAAATTTAAAAAAGCTAGATTAAATACGCAGATTATTAAACTTTTAAGTTTTTATTATAATCACGGATATATTGAAGTCAGCGTAAAAAAACCTCTTTTTATATTTTCAAAAGATAAAAAATACGTAACTATTATAATAAGAATCGTGCAGGGACCTCAATTCAGGGTATCTAAAGTCAACCTTACGATAATAGGAGTCAAAAAAAATTCCAAAGAATATCCCGCCGTGCAAAAACTTATAATAACAAAACCGGGGTCGATATTTAACAGGAAAAATATTGAAAAAGAGATTTTAAGCATAACTAAATATTTTACCTATAAGGGTTATGCTTTTGCAAACGTACAGCCGTCTATTAAGATAAAACGTAAGACCAGTTCGGTATTGATATCTTTAATAGTTCATAAAGGTAAAATCGCCAAATTCGGTAAAATTACTATTACCGGAAACGATATTACATACAGTTACGTTATTTTAAGGGCGCTCGTGCTTTTTCCCGGCGAGAAATACAATCCTAAGCTAATAAAAATATCAAGGCAGAATTTAAAAAACTTGATGTATTTCAAGCATGTTACTATAACTACGGAAAAAGTGCCGGGCAAGAATATATTAAATGTAAAAGTGCACGTAAAAGAACAGAGTACGGGTAAATTTACCATAGGGGGCGGCTACAGTTCGGCCACTTCTTTTATGGCTATATCTTCTATATCTGAATCCAACCTGTTCGGAACCGGAATTTCAGCATCTATTAACGTTCAGGCGGGCGGTCCTTATCAGTCGTACAGTTTTAATGTGCTTCAGCCGTATCTTACGTATATTTTCGCAAGGCCGTTGTCGGCAAGTCTGTCGTTATACGATACGTTTAACTCTCTGTATTACGAGTTTGCATACCGTTCGGTCGGCGGTTCGGTAACTTTCGGTTATCCTTTATACGGCAATGTATTGACGGAATATTTTAGATACTTGTTAGAGCAGGATAGTTCCGTGATAATACAAGGTCTTACAAATATATTGCCTGAGGGCAAGGTTACGACCAGCGAAGTTTCTTTGACGACGGTTTATAATACGTTAAACAATCCTATCGTACCCACCGCAGGCGATATGGACAGCTTTAGAGTAAGTTATGCCGGACCTCCTATAGGCGGAAACGACGATTTCGTTAAATACGTAATTCAGGCTAATCATTACATTCCGTTGTGGTGGGGAACTTCTTTTATGCAAGGGGCGCAGTTGGGTTATATAACAGGGACTAACTCTTCATACCCTCTTCCTATATACCAACGGTTTTTCGTCGGCGGCATAATGAACAACTATCCTCTTTTGGGCTTTATGTACGATTCGGTAGGTCCTTCGGAAGACGGAAATTTAGTCGGCGGTACTAAAATGTTTACCGTTCAGGCGAAATATTTTATACCCATTTTAAAACGAATGAAATTTTACGGATTTTTGTGGTGGAATGCAGGTAATGCTTGGCTGCAAAGCGAACCAGTATTCCCTATAAATTTAGTTCAGGCGGCAGGCATTGGTTTCAACTGGTATTCTCCGTTCGGACCCATTACTGTTACTTACGGCAAAATACTTGGGTCGCCCATTAACGGTAATAGTTCTACCAGGATACAGTTCAGTCTAGGAGAAGGCTTTCCCGGTATTTAACGGTACTCAAATTAGTTAGAAAATAAAAGTATAAAAGAGCAGTAAATATAAAATTAAATATAAACAAGGAGATTAATTTATGAAAAAAATTATTTTTAATTTAAGTTTAGCAGTTTTTTTAATTTTAGCGGCGACGACTTTCTTCGGTTCCGCAAAAGCAAATGCAGCCGCCTCAAGTATTGCAGTTGTCAATATGCAGAAAGTAATTTCAATGTCTAATCAAGGAAAGGCCGCAAACAACGAATTAAAAGCATTAGTCTCCAAATATAGCGGAAGGCTTCTTGCAATGAGAAAAAAAATTGCGGCAATTCAGGCTGATTTAAAAAATAACGGTTCTATAATGTCTGCCGCCGAAAAAACAAAAAAAACAAGAGAATTTGAAACGGATATATCTAACTATTCCGCTCAGGAAAAACATATTCAGGGCGTTATATCCGAAAAAAGATTTGAATTGTTAAAAGGAATAGTCAATAAAGCTACTGCAATTATCAATTCTATAGCAAAAAAAGACGGATATATTTTAGTCATAGACAGACCAAGCGTAGTTTACAGAGCTAATTCAATAGATATAACCAATCAAGTTTTACAGCAGATAAACGCAAAATAAATAAAAATAAAATCCTAACTAATTTTCAGAAATTTATAATATTTATTTATTTTTATGCTTTTAAAAGATATAGTTTATAAGCTATCCCTTAACGCTATTGGAGATATCGACAATTTAGACGTTTCTGGAATAGGTTCGCTTAAAGCGGCAAAAGAGAATGAAATCTCTTTTGCCGCCGGACACAAATACGCAAAACAGCTGCTTGACACTAAAGCCTGCGCAGTCATAATGGACTATGAATCTTTAAAGGCCGAATTACCGTCCGACGTTAAATTCGTCATATTGGATTCTAAGAATCCATACCTTTCTTTTGCGGAGGTTACGCAGATTTTTAAGAGCGTCTCCTACGAAAAAAATAAAATTCCTTCCGATAATTTTGAAGGAAAGTATTTTATCGGCAAAACTTCAAATAAAAGGGAAAATACAGTTATTTTTCCAGGAGTTTTTATAGGGGAATACAGCTCTATCGGGGCTAATTGCAGAATAATGTCCGGCGCCTATATCGGAAATAACGTAATTATCGGAAATAACGTACTGATATATCCGAACGTTACGATTTACGATAACTCTAAAATAGGAAATGACTGCATAATACATGCCGGCGCCATTATCGGAAGCGACGGTTTCGGTTTTGCAAGAGGCAAATCCGGTTACGTTAAGATAATTCATACGGGATATGCGGAGCTTGAGGATAACGTAGAAATAGGTGCTAATACTACTATAGACAGAGGCGCCGTAGATTATACCAGAATCGGAGCGGGAACAAAAATAGATAATTTAGTTCAGATTGCACATAACGTCATAATAGGCAAAAACTGCGTTATTGCGGCTCAAGTCGGAATAGCCGGCAGTACGGAAATCGGCGATAACGTTACTATGGGCGGGCAGGTCGGCATAGCCGGACATATAGAAGTCGGAAACAACGTTATGATAGCCGCTCAGTCGGGAGTATCCGGCAATATAAAAGACGGTGAGATTTTATCCGGGTCGCCCGCTTTTGCTATAAAAGAATGGCGAAACTCGGCAGTGCTTTTTAAGAAACTTCCGGAATTATATAAGAAATTAAAGGAAATTTCAAAAACTAAGGATTGAAAAAATGGAAAAAAAAGAAGAAAAGAAAAGCGTTTTAAAAGACGGCGAAGTAATCGGTATAGGAGAAATTTTAAATCTTTTACCGCACAGATATCCTTTTCTTATGATTGATAAAGTCGTATCTTTAGAAAAAGGCAAGTCCATTACCGCCGTTAAAAATACAACCATAAACGAACCTTTTTTTCAAGGACATTTCCCCGGCTATCCGGTTATGCCTGGAGTTTTAATATTGGAGGCTCTTGCTCAGGCGGGCGGCATTTTAGCTTATAAAACGGAAGAAAACGACGATTTACGCGATAAATTAACTTATTTTATGGGAATAGATAAGGCCAGGTTCAGAAAACCGATATTGCCCGGTTACTCGGTATATTTAAAAGTAGAACTAATTAAAAGAAAACAGTTCGTGTGGGTTTTTTCCGGTAAAGCCGAAGTAGAAGGAAATCTTTGCGCCGAAGCCGAACTCATGGCAACTTTTATACCCAAATAA